>NZ_JACVVF010000129.1:0-231 GCF_016648095.1 Pseudomonas sp. S32 | reverse complement strand
GAAAGTGCATGTCAGTCTATATCTATCACATATCCGAATTTTTAAAGAACGATCTGACAAAAGCCAGAAATCAACATTCGAACTGAATGTTCATTTCTAAGTTCTGATCAGTGACTGTGTACAGCGAAAGTGGTGGAGCCAAGCGGGATCGAACCGCTGACCTCCTGCGTGCAAGGCAGGCGCTCTCCCAGCTGAGCTATGGCCCCGTATACTACGGCTGAAACCATGTAA
>NZ_JACVVF010000128.1:0-232 GCF_016648095.1 Pseudomonas sp. S32 | reverse complement strand
TGGCAAGTTCGAGCAACTGACCCTGGATAAAACTCCGGTCAGCACGACTGTTACCGACGAGCCAGGTTCGGGCACTCCAGGCACTGGCAACCAAGGCGACCTGGTGCAGGTCACCATCTCGGCTGATCAAACTTCGGTTGCTGAGAACGTCAAACCGACCTTCACCGTACAGATCAACACCGCACTGGCCCACGACCTGGTCGTGACCTTGAGCAACAATGCTCAGATCACC
>NZ_JACVVF010000127.1:0-236 GCF_016648095.1 Pseudomonas sp. S32 | reverse complement strand
GTAGTGTCGATCGAATCGTTGATCGTCGTAACAGCTGGGGTTGGGTTAGGAGTCAGCTGCTCGAAGTTACCGCCCGTGGCGTCTTGGATAGTGACGCTAACGGTCGAGCCGTTGTTGTACACATCGTTCGACGGAGTCTGGAAGTCGATGCTGCCTTGGGTTTTACCTGCTTCAACGGTGATGACCTGGCCGTTGGACAAGGTCACGGTCACCGGCGTCTGCGCCGGGTTGGTCAG
>NZ_JACVVF010000126.1:0-237 GCF_016648095.1 Pseudomonas sp. S32 | reverse complement strand
GATGGACTGCCCCACAAAAGTTGGACACCTATCCAATTTTTGAGGTGTTCACATGAGCAAGTACTCTGATCCATTCAAGCTCATCGCGGTCCAGGCCTACCTGGAGGGCGACAAAGGTTTCAGAACGGTAGCTCGGCGCTTCGCTGTAGACGTCAGTCTGCTGCGACGCTGGGTTTCCAGTTTTCAGAAGCATGGTCAGTTCAGCCTTCGCAAAACAGGTCAGCGATACAGCGAGGC
>NZ_JACVVF010000125.1:0-243 GCF_016648095.1 Pseudomonas sp. S32 | reverse complement strand
CGATACATTGCCAGCGGCATCGGTGAGGGTGACTTGCAGGGTGCTGCCGTCCTTCACTGCTGGGTTCAGCGACACTGCAAATGTGCCATTCGGCCCCACGGTTCCAATGGCAATGACATTACCTGCGGCATCACGAATCTGTACGGTAGCACCGGCTTCGCCGCGACCGGTGAGCAGACTGCCCGCTGAACCGATCGCCAGATCCACCGGGGCAGCTGGTGGCGTGGTATCGACGCCGTCGAT
>NZ_JACVVF010000124.1:0-247 GCF_016648095.1 Pseudomonas sp. S32 | reverse complement strand
AGGCCCCATCCATGGGGCCTCAGCGCTTGACGGGCATCCATGCCCGTCACCTCCCTCCGCAATCCCTCCGCTCGGCCTACTGAAGTCGCAATTTGTGTTGCTTGAACTATCGCGCACTTAGAAGCAAGAGCGGTCGAGTTCTTTCAGTTAGTGCGTGGATATCTTTAAGTTCACTGTTGCTGTTGCTTTAGATCTTGATCTTGACTTTGATCTTGATCTTCGCGACTTCAGGAGGCCGAACGAAGGA
>NZ_JACVVF010000123.1:0-253 GCF_016648095.1 Pseudomonas sp. S32 | reverse complement strand
GGGTCGCGGGTTCGAGTCCCGTCCGCTGCGCCATATTCCGCTTCAAGGGCCTACTGAACACCCTGAAGCAACAGAGAAAGCGACCTTAGGGTCGCTTTTTTTGTGGGCGCTTTTTGGTATTCAATCAATCAGCAAAAAAATGCGATAAGTACTTGCCAGGGTTGAAATTCGCCCGTAGAATGCGCGCCACACCGAGAGACATGGGTGATTAGCTCAGCCGGGAGAGCATCTGCCTTACAAGCAGAGGGTCGGC
>NZ_JACVVF010000122.1:0-258 GCF_016648095.1 Pseudomonas sp. S32 | reverse complement strand
CCACAGGGCGCCTTCGGTTGGTTCAGTTACACCACTTCTCGGGACACGATCAGCGCTCGTGCGCCAGATACACCGTACCTCGCTGCCCTGCAGCAACCTATCCGCTTGGCCGAATACTGCGCCAACCTGTGCCCGTCTCTTTCTTCTGGAAAGAGACGGGCACGTCTAACACTGCAGCAGCCCTGATCGCAAAAGGCTTTGCGGCAATCCCCCTCGTGACAATCGGCGTGACAAACGCCGATGTCACCAGCAACAGCG
>NZ_JACVVF010000121.1:0-258 GCF_016648095.1 Pseudomonas sp. S32 | reverse complement strand
GTGACGCTTTCGATGCTGCCACTGGCACTGCCACCGAAGGCCAAGCTGAAATCGCTCGCATCGACGTTGCCGACGTTCTCGCTGAAGGTCACGGTAAAGCTAACCGAACCACTGTTGTTCGGGCTGGCATCGACGCGAGTGATGTTGGTGGCGGTAGGTGCGCTGGTGTCGATCAGCACGTTACTGGTATTGCCCACAGCGCCCAGGTTGAGGTTCAGGGCATTGCCCGCGGCATCCTTGATGGAACCGCCATTGAGG
>NZ_JACVVF010000120.1:0-273 GCF_016648095.1 Pseudomonas sp. S32 | reverse complement strand
GATGATGGTGCCGCAGACCAAGGAATGGACTGCACCTGACTGACAGTCAGGTATGCCCCGGTCATCGCGTTGCTGCTTGCACATGGCTCAGGATCTTCAGGCGCTGGTCTCGTCAGCCAGTGCTGCCTCCACCCGCCCACCGGTAACGGTGTTCAGGAGGCCAGATCATGAGATGCCCTTGCTCCCGGTCGTAAGGAGCCGCCAGTCCCGCGTAGTGGACACTCCCCACAGGTCGCAGGGGCCTTGATCCCTGATAACACTCAGCATTCTTGG
>NZ_JACVVF010000011.1:0-126076 GCF_016648095.1 Pseudomonas sp. S32 | reverse complement strand
CCGTTGCATCCCCGCCACCCCCCTCCTACGATCCACGCAAACCCTTGCAGGCCATGGCCCGAACCGCTGCACGGCGCCTGCAACGCACAGATCCACCCAACAATAACAACTACGGGGGCAGGGATGAGCTTGAAGCCGATTGCGGGTGCGCTGTTGATGATGCTGTGGGGGGCAGGCGCCGTCACTGCCGCCCCCGCCGAGGAATATTCCACCGAGTCGGCCCAGGCCACTCAGGGCCTGCTGATCGATGCCACGCACGCCGGCAAGCGCCTGGTGGTGGTCGGTGATCGGGGCCATATCCTGTTCTCGGACGACCAGGGCAACACCTGGACCCAGGCCCGCGTGCCGACCCGGCAATTGCTCACAGCCGTGTTTTTTCTCGATGACAAGCGGGGCTGGGCGGTAGGCCACGATGCGCAGATTCTTGCCAGTACCGATGGCGGCGCCACCTGGAGCAAGCAGTTCGAAGACCTGGCCCGCGAAGCCCCGCTGCTGGATGTCGCCTTTACCGATGCTCAGCACGGGTTCGCGGTGGGTGCCTACGGTGCATTCCTCGAAACCACCGATGGCGGCCAGCACTGGCAGGATGTGGCTGAGCGCCTCGACAACCCCGATCAGTTGCACCTGAACGCGATCACCCAGGTGCGCGAAGCCGGCCTGTTCATTGTCGGCGAGCAGGGCGGCATGTACCGCTCGGCAGACAACGGCCAGCGCTGGGCGAAGGTGCAGGGCCCTTACGAGGGGTCGCTGTTTGGCGTCATCGGTACGGCGCAACCCCGTACCCTGCTGGCGTTCGGCCTGCGCGGCAACCTGTTCCGCTCCACCGACTTCGGCGACACCTGGCAGCCCATCGAACTGAAAGCCGCCCGTGGCGAGCTGCAGTTCGGCCTGGCCAGCGCCACACTGCTGGATGACGGCACCGTGGTGCTGGTGGGCAATGGCGGCAGCGTGCTGCGCAGCACCGACGATGGCCAGCGCTTCACGGTCTACAACCGAGCCGACCGTATCGCCCTGTCTGGCGTCAGCGCTGCGGGGGAGGGCGGGCTGCTGCTGGTAGGGCAGGGTGGTGTGCACCTGGCCAATGCCGAAGGCGCCGACCGTGCTGCCCGCGAGGTGCGCCCATGACCAGCAAGGAGAGCCTGCCCATGCAGCCGCACCATCAGGACAAGGCCACACTGCTCGAGCGCCTGATCTTCAACAACCGGCCCGTGGTCA
This sequence comes from Pseudomonas sp. S32, assembly GCF_016648095.1. Classification (NCBI taxonomy): domain Bacteria; kingdom Pseudomonadati; phylum Pseudomonadota; class Gammaproteobacteria; order Pseudomonadales; family Pseudomonadaceae; genus Pseudomonas; species Pseudomonas sp. S32. The sequence continues at coordinate 124,861 of NZ_JACVVF010000011.1, read as the reverse complement.
TTACCCTGTGCGTGCTGGTCAGCATCCTGCTGTTCTGGCAGGCCACGCAAATCCGCCCGTCCACCAGTTTCGAAAAGATGATCCCGCTGCAGCACCCATTCATCGAGCAGATGATGGAGCACCGCAACGACCTGGCGAACCTGGGTAACACCGTGCGGATTTCCGTGGAGGCGGTCGAGGGTGACATCTTTGACAAGGCCTACATGGAGACCTTACGGCAGATCCATGACGAAGTGTTCTACCTGCCGGGTGTCGACCGTGCCGGGCTCAAGTCTTTGTGGAGCCCCAGCGTGCGCTGGAGTGAGGTCACCGAAGAGGGCTTCTCCGGTGGCGAAGTGATCCCCAATACCTACGACGGTTCGCAAGCCAGCCTCGATACACTGCGCGACAACGTGCTGCGCTCCGGGCAGGTTGGGCGGCTAGTGGGCAACAACTTCAGGTCGAGTATCATCGACGTGCCCTTGCTCGAAAGCTACCCGGACCCGCAGGACCCGGGCCGCCAGGTCAAGCTCGACTACCAGCAGTTCTCGCACCAGCTTGAAGAGAAGATCCGCGACAAGTTCCAGGCCCAGAACCCCAATGTGAAGATTCACATCGTCGGTTTCGCCAAGAAAGTCGGCGACCTGATCGATGGGTTGGTGATGGTGGTCATGTTCTTCGGTGTGGCGTTGGCGATCACCTGGGTACTGCTGTACTGGTTCACCTGGTGCATCCGCAGCACCATCGCCGTGCTTGTCACTACCTTGGTGGCGGTGGTCTGGCAGCTCGGCCTGATGCATGCATTGGGTTTTGGCCTGGACCCTTATTCGATGCTAGTGCCGTTCCTGATCTTCGCCATCGGCATCTCTCACGGGGTGCAGAAAATCAACGGCATCGCCCTGCAGTCCAGCGACGCCGACAACGCCCTGACGGCGGCGCGGCGCACCTTTCGGCAGCTGTTCCTGCCCGGCATGATCGCCATTCTGGCCGATGCCGTGGGCTTCATCACCTTGCTGATCATCGATATCGGCGTCATCCGCGAGCTGGCCATTGGCGCGTCCATCGGGGTGGCGGTGATCGTGTTCACCAACCTGATCCTGCTGCCGGTAGCCATCTCCTACGTGGGTATCAGCAAGAAAGCCATCGAGCGCAGCAAACGGGACGCTACCCGTGAACACCCGTTCTGGCGGCTGTTGTCGAACTTCGCCAGCGCCAAGGTGGCGCCGGTGTCCGTGGGCCTGGCGCTGTTGGCCTTCGGCGGCGGGCTGTGGTACAGCCAGAACCTGAAAATCGGTGACCTCGACCAGGGCGCGCCAGAACTGCGCCCAGACTCGCGCTACAACCAGGACAACCACTTCATCATCAGCAACTATTCCACCAGTTCCGACGTGCTGGTGGTCATGGTCAAGACGCCGCCAGAGCACTGCTCGGTTCACTCGACCCTGGCGCCCATCGACGAATTGATGTGGACGATGGAAAACACCCCGGGTGTGCAATCGGCCATCTCCCTGGTGACCGTGTCCAAGCAGGTGATCAAGGGCATGAACGAGGGCAGCCTGAAATGGGAAACCCTCTCGCGCAACCCGGATGTGCTCAACAACTCCATCGCCCGTGCCGACGGGTTGTACAACGGCGACTGTTCGCTGGCGCCCGTGCTGGTGTTCCTCAACGATCACAAGGCCGAAACCCTGGAACGGGTCACCGCGGCCGCCAAGGCGTTTGCCGAAAGCCATGACAAGGAGGGCCTGCAGTTCCTGCTGGCGGCGGGCAATGCCGGCATCGAGGCCGCGACCAATGAGGTGATCAAGTCGGCCGAGCTGACCATCCTGGTGCTGGTGTACATCTGCGTGGCCATCATGTGCCTGATCACGTTCCGTTCGTTTGCCGCCACCTTGTGCATCGTGTTGCCGCTGGTACTCACCTCGGTGCTGGGCAATGCGTTGATGGCCTACATGGGCATCGGCGTAAAAGTCGCCACCTTGCCGGTGGTGGCGCTGGGTGTAGGTATTGGCGTGGACTACGGCATCTACATCTACAGCCGCCTGGAGAGCTTCCTGCGGGCCGGCCTGCCGCTGCAGGAGGCGTACTACCAGACCCTGCGCTCCACCGGCAAGGCGGTGCTGTTCACCGGTTTGTGCCTGGCCATCGGTGTGTGCACCTGGATTTTCTCTGCCATCAAGTTCCAGGCAGACATGGGCCTGATGCTGACCTTCATGTTGCTGTGGAACATGTTTGGCGCCCTTTGGCTACTGCCCGCCCTGGCGCGGTTCCTGATAAAACCGGAAAAAATGGCAGGCAAGGCCGGGGGGTCAATCTTCGCTCACTGACGTGCTGTTGCCATGGAGCTTTATCTCGGCGGCTTCAGGAGCCTCAGCCTCCTGAAGCCGCAATCCGCGGTGCTTGATTAGGGCTATAATTCCACCTTTTACCCCGGTGCCCCCCATGTCTGCTCTCGCAACCGCCTTGACCTCTTGTGACATGATTCTCATCGATGGGCTGCATGCCTTCGACTTCACCTGCGATGAAAACGGCCTGACCATCGAATGCATGGATGGCCGCCAGCTCCGTCGCTGGGTGTTCACCGCCGATCAGGTGGCCGCAGCCTCCCGTGAAGGGAACGACTGGTGCATCGCTGCTGCCGAAACTGAGCATCGGCTTACCTGCCTGGATGCATTTCGCGCACCGGATGAAGACGACCATGAACCGGACCTGGAAGACACTGCTGACCGCTAGCCTCATGCCCATGGTGCTCAATGCCCAGGCGGCTACGCTGCTGGTGGGCAGCTACACCGACAGCCCCAGCAAGGGCATCTACCGCTACGCATTCGATACCACCACCGGCAGGATTACCCCCGCGCCGCTGCAGGTGGTGGAGAGCGTCAGCCCGTCATGGCTGGTGCTGTCGGAAGACAACCGGCAACTGTTCGCGGTCAACGAAACCCCCAAAGGCCATGTGAGCAGTTTTGCCGTTGGCAGCGACGGCGCCATCACCTTCATCAACCAGGTTTCCAGCCTGGGTGACGAGCCCACCCACGCCAGCCTCAGCCAGGACCAGCGCTACCTGTTCGTGGGCAATTACTCGGTCAGCGCCGAAACCGGCGGCAGCCTGGTGGTGCTCCCTGTAGACAAGCACGGCAAGCTCGGGCCTGCGGTGCAGCAGGAGCGGCACGTGCCTAGTGGCGTCAACCCCGAACGCCAGGCCGGTGCCCATGTGCATGCCATGGTGCCATCACCGGATGGCCAGCATGTGTATGCCAGTGACCTGGGCGCAGACAAGGTGTTCATCTATCGCTACGACGGCGCCAGCCAGGGCCACCCCTTGTCCCCGGCCATTCCCCCGGCAGTTGCCTTGCCCGCCGGCAGTGGCCCCCGTCATCTGGTATTTGATGCCAAGGGGAGCCATGCTTACCTGACCCTGGAGATGAGCGCCGAGGTGGTGGTGTTCGATGTGCAAAAAGGCGCGCTGGTGGAACGCCAGCGCCTGCCATTGACCGAGCGGCCTGAGGCAGCAGCCAAGGCCGCTGGCGGTTTGCACCTGTCAGCCGACGGTCGGTTCCTGTACGTCAGCAATCGCGGCACGGTGAACCAGATTGTGGTGTTTGCGGTGGGCAAGGAGGATGGCCGGCTGGCGCTGGTGCAGCGCCGCTCCGTAGAGGGTGACCACCCCCGTGAATTCACCCTGGACCCCAGCGGCAATTTCCTGCTGGTCGCCAACCAGAAAAGCAACGAGATCGTAGTGCTGCACCGCGACCCGCTCAGCGGCAAGCTGGGCGAGGCGGTGCAGACACTGCACCAGCCCGCGCCCTCGGACCTGAAGTTCATTCCCTAGCCGCTAGCCGCACACTTCTACGTCGCTGAGGCCATTGCCCTGGCGGCGAACCTGGATCTGCACCGGGATGCGCTCGTGCATTTCCTGCACATGGGAAATGACCGCCACCTTGCGGCCTTGGGCCTGCAGGCCATCGAGGGCATCCATGGCCAGTTGCAGGGACTCAGGGTCGAGGCTGCCAAAGCCTTCGTCGATGAACAGCGATTCGATACGCAAGGTGCTGGACGCCATCGACGCCAGCCCCAGGGCCAGGGCCAGCGACACCAGGAACGTTTCCCCACCTGACAACGAATGCACCGAGCGCAGCTCATCACCCATCTCGGTATCCAGCACCAGCAGGCCCAGCGCGCTGCCGCCACGCTTGAGCCGGTAGCGACGTGCCAACTGACGTAACTGGGCATTGGCATGGTGCAGCAGCAGGTCGAGGTTGTAGCCCTGGGCGATCTTGCGGAATACGTCGCCAGACGCCGAGCCGATCAGGCTGCTGAGCCGGGCCCAGCGTTGCCACTGCTGGCGGGCCTGCTCGATCTGCCCGGCCAGCGCCTGGTGGGCCTCTTGGCGGCGTTGGTCATCGGCCTGTTGCCCGCGCAGTTCGGCGCACTGCTGTTCGTGGCTGGCCAAACGCTGTTGCACGTCGCCCAAGGCCTGTTCAAGCGCCTCGGCAGAGCTGTCCACCGCCATCTGCGCAGCATGCAGTTGCAGGCGTTGTTGGCGTTCCTGCTGGAGCACACGGCCCTGCTCAACGGCCTTCTCAGAGGCCTGCAAACGGGTGCGCAAGGCATCGACTTGCCCATCGTCCATCCCCAGTAGCCGTTCCAGCCCGCTGTCGTCCAACTCGGGATGAGCACCGCGCCACTGCTCGACCTGCGTTTGCAACGCCTGGGTTTCCGCCTCGAGGGCCTGGTGCTGTTGGGTGTTGGCGCCGAGTTCGCTGGCCAGCTGCACGCCTTGGGTGCGCAGGGCCTGCAGGCGCTGGGCGGTTTCGGCCTCCAGCGCCCGGGCGTGCTCCACCGCGGTTTCCATGTGCTGCTGCCAGGCTTCAGCGCTGGTGTGGGAGGCTAGCAATTCACTCAGCGATGCCTGGGCTTGCTGGCGCTGCGCATCCAGGCTGGCGAGTTTCTGCTGTTGCTGCTGCAGGCTCGCAATGCGCGTTTGCTGCTGGTCGTTCAGCTTGTCGAGTTCGGCCTGACGGGTGTGCAGGTCCTGCTGTTCGTCCTTGCGCCGTTCGACCTGCTCCAGGCGCTGGGCAATCTGCTGGTCGAGGGCGAGGAAGGCATTGGCGGGGTCTTCCTGCAGGGCTTTCACGGTGCTGGTAGGCAGCACGCTGGCCAGGTCGCTCAACCCTTGCTCCAGCTGCTGCTGGTCAGCGGCCAGTGCCTGGTGCTGCTCGGCCAGGTGGCGCTGTGCCTGCTGCTGGGCTTCTTGAGCGGCGTGTAGCTGCTGGGTCAGCTGCGCTGCATCCTTTTGCAGGGCGAGCAGGGCACGCTGGCGCTTTTCGTCGCGGTCAATCTCGTCGGTGAGGCGACGCAGTTGGCCGTCGAGCCAGGTGCTGCGGGCCTGATCGTCCTGGGGGGCGAGTGCGTGCCACAGGCTGTGAGACTGCACCTGCGCCTGCAGTGGCTGCAAGTGTTCGGTCAGCTGCTGTTGCTGCTGGTGCAGCTCCTTGAGCTGGGCGTTGATGACGCCCAGTTGGGTGCGCAGCTCGACCAGTTGGGCGCCAAGGGTATCGACCTGCTGCTGCGCGCTTTGCTGCTCTGCCTGGTCGTTAAGGTCCAGGCTCTGAAGCAAGGCGTCGGGCTGGTGGAACGGGTGCTCGGCGCTGCCACACACGGGGCACGGCTCGCCCTCGTGCAACTGGCTGCGCAGCTCCTCGACGCTGGTGTTGCGGGCAAGGCGCTGGCGCTCCAGCAATTGGCGGGTCAGGGTAAGCGCCTGTTGCGCGGCGTCCAGTTCAGCCTTGGCCGCGGTGCCTTGGGCAATCAGTTGCTGGCGCTGCTGCATGGCCTGCTGCTGGCGCTGGCGGGTGGTGTCCAGTTGCTGGCGCAGCTCGTGCTCGCGGGCATGCAGGCGTGACAGCTCCTCGACCGCGCGGTGCTGCTTGCGGTTGTCCTGCAACATGCCGCTCAACAGGTCCACTTGTTCGGCCAGTGCGTGGGGTTCGGCATTGGCTTCGCGGAACAGCAGTTCGAAAGCATCACGCTTGGCCTGCCACTGGGCGGTGGCCTGGCTGGCCTGGGCCTGCAGCCCCGGCAGCTCTTCGCGGCCCTTGGCCAGCCGGCCCCCCACCAGCATCACTTGCTTCAACTGGGGCAGGTAGGCTTGCCAGGCTTGCGCCAGCTCAGCCAGGTGCTGGCTGCTGGAAAGCGCGGTATCGATCTGCGCCAGGTTCTGCTCGCTGCGCTGCTGGTTGGCCTGCAGTTGCTGAACCTGCGCCTGGCCCTGGGTGACGTCTTGGTCCGCCTGCAACTGGGCGGCATGCTGCGCTGCCAGTTCTTGTTCAAGCCTTGCCAGCGTGTCCTGGGCGGCAAAGGCCTGGCGCAAGCGCGGGGTGCTTTCGCTGTAATGGGCCTGGCTATCGACCAGGGCCTTGGCTGCTGCGGCGAGTGTTTGTTCGAGTGCAGCGGCATCGCGCTGCAGTTGCGCATCCTGCTGCTGTTGCTGGTCGATTTTCGACGCCATCGACGCCACCTGTGCGCTCAAGGCCTGCCGGCGGATGAACGCATGGCGTTGCGGGGCCAGGTGTTGCAGGCGCTGCAGGTCCAGCCGGGCATCGGCCAGTTGCTGCCATTGCTGCTCGGCGGCCTTCAATGCGCTACTGGCTTCAGTCAACTGCGTTTGCAACTGCTGTTGCTCATGCAGCCAGGTGCGTTGCTGTTCCAGTTGCCGCTCGGCAGCTTGATCGGCCTTGAGCTGTTGCTGCGCCTGCTGCAGGTGTTGGTCGAGCGCTGCCCGTGCTTCGGCAGCCAGAGGCAGGAGGTGGCTGGCACGCTCCTTCAGCGCATTGTGGGCATCGCCGGCTTCGCGTGCCTTGCTGAATGCGCGTTGGCCCAGGCGAGTATAAACAGCCGTGTTGGTGAGCTTCTCCAGCAGTTCGCTGCGCTCACGGTCGTCGGCTTTGAGGAAGGCGCCGAATTCGCTTTGGGCCAGCATCACTGCCCGGGTGAACTGCTCGAAATTCAACCCCAGACGTGCCTCTACCAAGGCCTTGTACTCATTCTTGGCGCTGGCCAGCACCTGCTCGCTGTCGAGGTCGTAGAAGCTCTGGCGGCTGAGTTGCAACTTGCCGTTGGCCTTGTCGCGGGCGCGGTTGGCTTCCCAGCGGGCGCGGTAGCGACGCCCGTCGATGCCGACGAAGTCCACCTCTGCAAAGCCGCTGCCGGTGCCCCGGCGCAGCAGGTTGCGCGGGTCGGAGGTGGGTATTTCACCGTCTGTATCGGGCACCTTGGCTTCGCGGCCAATGTCGTTCAGCCGTGGCACCGTGCCGAACAACGCCAGGCACAGGGCATCGAGCAGGGTGCTCTTGCCGGCGCCGGTTGGCCCGGTGATGGCGAACAGGCCGGCGCTGGCCAAAGGTTCGCGCGTGAAGTCGATGTCCACGGGGCCTGCCAGCGAGGCGAGGTTCTTCAAACGAATGGCGAGAATTTTCATGGCTGTTCCTCTTCCTGCAGCACGTCTTGCAGCAACAGGGCGAAGTCGGCCAGCGCCTGCTCGTCGGCAGGCTGGCCGTAGGCCTGTTCCCAGGCGCGGCCAAACAGGTCGTGCGGGGTCATCTGGGCCAGTTCGACAAAGGCCTGTTCGTCGTCATCGGCCTGGTTGCGCCCGGCGTATTCGACGCCGATGCGGATCAGCCGTACAGCCTTGCCTTCAAGCGCGGCCTCTATCTGCTGGCGCAGGTCGGGTTGCGGCTCGTCCAGCACAACGCGCACTTCAAGCCAGGGCTTGCGGTTGGGGTCATCCAGCAGGTCGATCACCGGCAGGTCGGCCAACTGCGCCAGCACTTCGCCCAGCGGCGCCGGGCCCAGGCGTTGCAAGGCCACGGCACGTGGCACCGGGCGCGGCTCCACACTGACCAGCGCGGCACCGTCCAGCTCCACTTCCAGCACCTGATGGGGGTAGTTGACCTCGGCAAACGACAAAGGGATGGGCGAGCCGCTGTAGCGGATGCGGTCTTCGCGGTTGACCTTTTGTGGTTTGTGCAGATGGCCCAGCGCCACGTAGCTGATCGCTTTGTCGAACAGCCTGGCTGGCAGTGCTTCGGCATTGCCGATGATCAGGCTGCGTTCGGAGTCTTCCGACACCGCGCCGCCGGCCATGTGCGCATGGCTGATGGCGATGAGCGCCTGATCCTTGCGGCGCTTGGCCTGGGCTGCGGCGATCAGTTGCTGGTGCACCTGGGTGATGCCCTGCAGGTAATCGTCGCCCAACTGCAGGCCGGTAACTTCGGCCGGGCGCAGGAAGGGCAGGGCCAGGCACCATGCCGTGACCTTGCCACGGCTGTTGGTCAACGGGATGAGTAGCCGCTCGGCATCCAGCTGGCCTTCATCCAGCCAGTGCACGCGGCCCAGGGCGTGGGTACGCAGGCGGCGCATCAGCGCCGCAGGCAGCTCGATGCGCGAGCCGGAATCGTGGTTGCCGGCGATCATCACGATGTCCAGTTTGGGCTGTTGCTCGTGGGCGTTGACGATGAAGTCGTACAGCCGCTCCTGGGCTTTGACCGGCGGGTTGACGGTGTCGAAGATATCGCCGGCAATCAGCAGCGCGTCGGGCTGACGCAGTTGGAGTTGGCCGAGCAGCCAGTCAAGGAAACAGGCGTGTTCGAAGTCGCGTTCCTGGCCGTGCAGGCTTTGGCCCAGGTGCCAGTCGGAGGTGTGAAACAGACGCATGGATGACCTGTTGGTGTCGAGTCGAGCAAGCGTTGGGGGCTTGGCTTTGAGAGTGGGGTGTATGGTAACCCATCGCGAGCTACCGACTGCCATGCCAGGTGCCCCATGGCAGAGCGTGGGGCATTATTTGGGGTAGAGGGGCGGGAGGCTGCCGGTGTCGGTTGTTGGCAACAACACGTGTTCGGCTGGCGGTATGGTGCCGATTGCGCGCCACAAGTCTTCACCCTGCCAATGCTGGCCGCTCTCGCTGTACAACGCGCCATTCAGGCCATCCAGCGCGTCTGACAGGGGCACGAAGCGCGCGGCCATCTCGGCCAGGGTTTCTGGCTGTTGGCGGGCCCATGCATCCAGGGCCTGGCGGGTGGCCTGGGGGTCGTTGGCAAGGCACGCGCGCTTGAGGTCGTCCAGCAAGGTGCGCGGGCTGGGGCCTGCCTGCGCGGTGCGCAGCACGGCGGGCTGCGACCGGGCGCGCCACCACAGGGTGAAGCCCAGCAGGGTGGTGAGGGCGAACACCATCGTTGCCAGTTGCCAGGGCCACGACGGGTTGCTGGCGCTGCGGTTGTCGCCAACCGGCGTTTCAGCGGTAAGCGCCGGGTTGTCCAGCACGGTGATCGCCCGTGCCGGCAGGCTGCTGTGCTCCAGGTGATCCTCGCGGGTATTCCACCAGGTGACTTCCAGCGCTGGCAGGGCCAGCGCGCCGCTGTGGGTGGGGACCAACGCTTCGCGCTCCTCCCGGGTGGCCGTCATACCGCGCTCGCTGACTTCGTTGCGCAGCAGGGGCTGGTCGGGGTAGCGCCGCAGGCCAGGGGCTTCCGTAGCCGGCAGGGGCGGCAGTTGGGTGCTGGACAACCCTTCGGCGCGCAGCGTCACGTTGCGGGTCAGCGAGTCGCCAATCTGCACCTGCTGGCTGCCGGGGTCGGGGCTCCAGCGCTCTTCCAGGCTCAGGCCGCGCGCCGGCAGCCAGGGCTTGTCGGCAGGCCAGCCGGGCGGGATGGCCCGCACATTCAGGCGCAGAGGCAGCGAGCTGACCTGCACCTGGCGGCCAGGGCGCGCACCGGTGGTTGGCTGCGCCTCTTCGTTGCTGGCCGCTGCAGTGGCGGTGAAGGTCAGTGACGGGATAGCCAGGGTGCCGCTTTGCTGGGCGTACACGGCGTAACGCGTTTCGATCACACCGTGCCTGACGCCGTTGATTTCCTTCTCGTAGGTGCGCGATTCACCCAGCGGTTCCACCTTGGCGTTGTCCAGTTGCAGCGGGCTGAGGCTGCTGTCGTCGTACAGGGCTACGGAGTGGTAGATGCGCAGCGTCAGCACCGCTTGGGCCTGCACGTACACGTCGGGGGTGTCGAGCGTGGCCTCGATGAATACCTGGGCGTTGTCCTGGCGGCTGGCATCGGCTTGCAGCACCTGCAGGTCGATGGGTTGGCTGTACGACTGGCCCAGCTGCAGGGCCGGGATGCGCAGGCTGCCGCTGCGCCGCGGCAGCAGGGTGATGATCCAGCGGGTGCTGGCCCGGGTTTCACCGTCCAGGCTGTGCAGGCTGTTGAGCTGGCGGGTGCTGCGCACGTCGAAGTCGCCCTCAAGGGCACGCAGGTCCGGTTTGCCGAACTCGGTCACATCCTGGCTTTCCAGCGTCAGCTCAAGGCTTTCACCGGCCTCCAGGCGGCTGCGGTCGACGCTGGCGGTCAGCGAGGGTTCGGCATGGGCCAGCACGGCCCACAGCAGACTGAGGAGAAAGACGCCGTAGCGACTCATTGTGTTGGGGTTTCCTGATGCAATTGCTGTTCATACCAGAATTTGCGCCGCAGCAGCTGCGCCGGGTTGTCCGGGATTTCCCGCAGCCATTGTTCCAGCGCCTGACGCTGCTCGGCGTCCAGTGCATTGGATGCCGGGCGCTGTGGGGGCTGGACGACGCTGTCATCGTCGCCGGCCTGGTTGCCCGGGCTGGCCTGGCTATTGTCGCTGCTGTCCCCGCTGTTGTCTGCGCCTGCCTGTGGGTCGTTGCCGGGTGTGCCTGCGGCCTGGCTGCTGGCCGAGCTGCTGTTGCCGTCGGTTTCCCGGCCGGGCGTGCCTTGCGCCTCGCCGCTGGCGGGCTGTTCTTCGGCCTTGCCCTGGCGCTGTTGCAGCATTTGCTCGACCAGCGCCTGGTTAGCCAGCGCTGCCTGCAAGTCTGGCTGGCGGTCCAGTGCCTGTTCGTAGGCATCCAGGGCGGCTTCCAGTTCACCGCTGCGTGCCAAGGCGTTGCCGCGGTTGTAGTGGTCGGCAGCTGTATCCCCCTGGGAAAATGCCTCGGCGGCCCCTGCATAGTCACCGGCCTGGTACAGCGCCATGCCGCGCCATTGCGGGTTCTGGAAGTGGCGTGCCGCGCTGGCCGGGCGGTTTTGTTCAAGCAGGTGCTGGCCCTGCTGGTCGGGCCGCAGCCACAGGTCGGTGAACTCGAAGGCGTGGCTGGGCTGAGGTACGGCCAGCAACAACGGCAGGCAGAACAACCAGCCGCGCCGCCCGGCGCAGGCCGCCAGCAGCAGCAGGGGGATCAGCAACCAGTAACCCTGGTCGGCCCAGCTGTCCAACTGCAACGTCTGCCCTTCGTTGCGCGCCGTACGCGGGTTGTCGAACAGCCCCAGGCCGCGCAGGTCGAGGTCGTCGATACGGGCATGCCGGTAGCGCCCGCCGGTACCGCTGATAAAACCCTTGAGGGCGGCGTTGTCCAGCCGGGGCAGCAGAATGCCCCCCTGATCGTCCTTGAGATACTCACCGTTGGCCTGCCGCACTGGCGCGCCGTCGCGGCTGCCAATCCCCAGCATCAGCAGGCTTGGCCCCTGGCGGCCCAGCGCCTGGCTGATACCTTGGCGCTCTGCCGCGCTGAGCGACGAACCGATCAACAGCAGCCGCCCCTGGCCCAGGCCGCTCTGGGCCAGTAATGCCAGGCCTTTCTGCACGGCCAGGTCAGCGCGTTGGCCGGGCTTGGGCATGATCGAGGGGTCGATGGCCTCAAGCAGGTTGCGGGTGGTCGCCAGGTCGTCGGACAGCGGCACCAGGGTGTGCGCAGAACCTGCATAGACCACCAGCGCAGTCTGGCTGTCGCGGCGGTGCTCAAGCAGGTCGAGCACCTTGCGCCGAGCCTGCTCCAGGCGGTTGGGCGGGCTGTCCTCGGCGAGCATTTGCGGGGTGAGTTCCAGCAGAATCACCAACGGGTCGGCGGGGCGCTGGCGGCTCTCTTCCACGCGTTGCCAGCTGGGGCCCAGCAGGGCCAGCACCGCCAGTGTCCAGGCCAGGCCCAGGGCCACCCATGGCAGCTTGCTGGTGCTGCCACTGCCGCCCCCCAGCAGCACACCATGGAACGCCGCTGGCAGGATCATCTGCCAGCGCCCGGCGCGCTTGCGCCGGTGCCAGAGCTTGAACAGCAGCCAGGCCAGCACAGGCACGGTCAACAGCCACAGGGGGCGCAACCATTGCGGCCAGAGTTCGATCATCGCGGTTTCCTCAGGCGCAGGCGCTTGAGGCGCTGGCGCCATTCGGGGTGCGGCTGCAGGAAGCGCGGCTTGCGTAACTGGCGTTGCAACAGGTTGTCGGGCCATTGCACTGCCACCACCAGCAGCACGCTCAGTAGCAGCGCCAACGCCAGTGGCCAGGCATACAAGGCCTTGGCCGTACGCGCCTGGGTGGGCTGCTGGGCCACCGGTTCCAAGCGGTCAAGGGTATCGCCGATGGCGCTCAGCTCGGCGCCATCGTGGGCGCGGAAATACGCGCCGTGGGTAATCTCGGCGATTTCCCGCAGCGAGGCTTCATCCAAGTCCAGGCTTGGGTTGAGGCCGAGCAGGCCAGGCGTGCCGGTGGCGTCCGGGTTGGCACCGATACCGATGGTGTAAATACGCACGGCCTCCTGCGCTGCCAGCCGGGCAGCAGTGAGCGGGTGGATCTGCCCGCCGTTGTTGGCACCGTCGGTGATCAGCACCAGCACCCGGCTTTGCGCGGGGCGCTGACGCAGGCGCTTGACCGCCAGGCCAATGGCGTCGCCCAGCGCGGTGTTCTTGCCGGCGATGCCGATTTGCGCTTCGTCAAGAAAGGTGCGTACGGTGCGACGGTCGAAGGTAAGCGGGGCTTGCAGGTACGCCTGGCTGCCAAACAAAATCAGGCCAACCCGATCGCCCCGGCGGTCCTGCAAGAAGTCGCCCATCAGTGCCTTCACCAGGTCCAGCCGGCTGATATCGTCGTTTTTCCACTGCATGTCGGGGAAGTCCATCGACCCCGACACGTCCACCGCTACCAGCAAGTCGCGACCGCTGGCCGCCACTGGCACGGGTTCGCCCAGCCATTGTGGGCGTGCGGCCGCCAGCAGCAACAGCGACCAGATGATGATGAAGGGTGCCTGGTGGCGCCAGGTGGGCAGGTTCAGCCGCGCCCGGCGCCCGGCCAGGCCTTCCAGCTCGCGCAGGAAGCCCACCTTCAGCACCGGCTCGCCGCTGTCGGCAGCCGGCAGCAGCAACCGCGCCAACCAAGGCAGCGGCAACAACACGAAGACCCACGGCCAGGCCAGCTCAAACATGTTTGCGGATCCAGGTTTCGACGGCCTGGCTGAGCCCGACGATTGCCTTGTCGTCGAGCCGACACTCAGGCTTGTAGGCGCCTTCTACCAGCACCATCCAGCGCGTCAGGCCAGCCGCTGGGCAGCGGTTGTCGAGAAACGCCAGCCATTGCCGGCCATTGAGCGTATGACTGTTGGCGAAGGGGTAGTGGCTGCGGCACAAGCGCTTGAGCAATGCATTGAGCTGCTGCAGCCAGGCACCGGCCGGGGCGTTGTCGTAGGGGCGCGCCAGGCGGGCCAGCTCGTCGAGGGCGGCAACACGGGCCGGGTCCAAGGGTTGCTCGGCACGCACCACGCGGCGCTTGCGCGGCCGCCAGTGGCGCACCCGCCACAGGCCCCAGCCTGTCAGTGGCAGCAACGCCAGCAACACCCACCAGCCCGGTGCCGGTGGCCACAGGCTTACAGCGGCCGGTGCGATCAGTGGCTGCAACTGGTCCAGGGGGTTCACGGGTTGCTCCCCCCGCGCTGGGCGCTCAGGTATTCACGCAGTTGTTCGATCATCTCGCTCTGGGTGCTCAGCGGCATCAGCAGCACCCGCAGCTTCTGCGCCATCAGCTCCCAGCGTTCGACACGGGCCTCTGCCTGCTGTCGGTAGGCCAGGCGCAGGCCATCGTCCAGGGTGTCGAGCTCCAGTTGCGCGCCACGCTGGGCAAAGCGCAGCAGGCCAGCGGCCGGCAGGGCATGGTCGAGCGGGTCTGACACCGGCATCAGCAGCAGGTCGCAATGCCGCGACAGCATGGCCAGGTGCTGCTCGCACTGAGGGGTCAGCGAGCGCTCGTCACAGATCACGATGGCCAGGCTGCCGGGGCGCAGCACCTCGCGCGCACGGCGCAGGGCCAGGCCCATGCTGTCGGGCTGGGCAACGCCTTCGGTGTGCAGCGACTGGTTGACCTTGGCCAGCCGGTTGAGCAGTTGCAGCAGGCTCTGCTTGCTGCGCCTGGGCTTGATTTCGTGCGGGTCGTTGTCGCCGAACACCAGGCCGCCGATCCGGTCGTTGTGGCCCAGCGCCGCCCAGCCGAACAGTGCCGCCGCCTGAGCCGCCAGCACCGACTTGAACATCAGCCCCGAGCCAAAGAACAACCGTTGGCTTTGCTCGACCAGAATGAAGATGGGCCGCTCGCGCTCCTCATGGAACAGTTTGGTATGCGGTTCCTGGGTACGTGCGGTAACCCGCCAGTCGATGTTGCGCACGTCGTCGCCAGCCTGGTAGACCCGCACCTGGTCGAAGTCCACGCCGCGCCCACGCAGCTTGGAGTGGTGCAGGCCCACCAGCGGGCTGCGTTGGCCTGGCTTGGAGAACAGCTGGATCTCGCGCACACGGTGGCGCATGTCGATCAGCTCGGCAAGGCCGATGCGGATGCCGGGTTCGGCCAGCTGGGAGGGCGGCATGGGTCAGGCGACGGCGACGACGTCGAGGATGCGCTGGACCACCCGGTCCTGGTCGATCCCCGCTGCCTCGGCCTCGAACGAGAGGATGATGCGGTGGCGCAGCACATCGAACAGCACCGCCTGGATGTCCTCGGGGCTGACAAAGTCACGCCCGGCCAGCCAGGCGTGGGCACGGGCGCAGCGGTCCAGGGAGATGGAGCCACGCGGGCTGGCCCCGTAGGCAATCCAGTCGGCCAGCTCGGTGTCGAACTTGGCCGGGGTGCGGGTGGCCATCACCAGCTGCACCAGGTATTCCTCCACCGCATCAGCCATGTACAGGCCCAGGATTTCCTTGCGTGCGGCAAAAATGGCCTGCTGGCTGACCCGGCGCTCGGGCTTGGTTTCGCCGCCCAGGGCTTCGCCGCGGGCCTGCGCCAGAATACGGCGCTCTACAGCAGCGTCGGGAAAGCCGATCTTGACGTGCATCAGAAACCGGTCGAGCTGGGCTTCGGGCAGCGGGTAGGTGCCTTCCTGCTCGATCGGGTTCTGCGTGGCCATCACCAGGAACAGCGGCGACAAGTCGTAGGTGCTGCGGCCCACGCTGACCTGGCGTTCGGCCATGGCCTCGAGCAGGGCGGACTGCACCTTGGCCGGCGCCCGGTTGATTTCGTCGGCCAGCACCAGGTTGTGGAAGATTGGCCCCTGCTGGAACACGAAGCTGCCGGTTTCGGGGCGATAGATCTCCGTACCGGTGATGTCGGCCGGCAGCAGGTCAGGGGTGAACTGGATGCGATGAAACTGCGCTTCGATGCCCTCTGCCAGTTCCTTGATGGCCTTGGTCTTGGCCAGGCCCGGCGCGCCCTCTACCAGCATGTGGCCATCGGCGAGCAGGACGATCAGCAGCCGCTCGACCAGCTTTTCCTGGCCCAGGATCTGGGTGGAGAGAAAGGTGCGCAGCGCGATCAGCGCTTCACGGTGTTCCATCGATGGCGGTTCCTGGTAGGGGGCCACGGGCTGCTGATAGCAGCAGCCCTGGCAAGGGCTGATACTTTAATCCATCCGGGGGGGCGGCGACCAATGGCGGCTTGGAAATTTATCTGCGGCCGTGCGCCGGCAACTGCAGAAATGTCCGGCCCAGGGTGGTGCATCGGCTGATAGCGGGGCGGTGCGGGGCGGCGCTTGCTTGTGCTTTTCAGGCGAGCAGGAGCGACCATGATGAAAGCCGATAGCCCCACCTTTGAATCAACCAGCCCAGTCACGCTGCGCTTTGGCGTGTTTTTCGACGGTACGGGTAACAACCAGCACAACGTGCTGGCGCCACCACCCAAGGGCGGGAAAGGCGCGAGCTACGAGAGCGCCCTGACCAATGTGACCCTGTTGCATGCGCTCTACCCGGTGCATTCGTTGCGGGGCGAGCCATTGCAAGTGTGCTTCAAACGTTACGTGGCCGGTATCGGCACCCAGGCCGGGGAGGCGGACGATGCGTATTCGTCGGCGACCGGCCGCGGCCGTAGCGGGGTGCAGGCGCGGGTGGAGGATACCTTGGCCGACATCGCCCGGGCGTTGGCGCAGTGGCGGCAGCAGCACCCGCACGCCAGTGTGCAGTGCGTGGCGTTCGACCTGTTTGGTTTCAGCCGTGGCGCCGCAGCGGCGCGGCACCTGGCCAACCTGCTGCACGATCGCGGTGCGGTACCGCTGAACTGCGCTGTGAATGTGAATTTCGTCGGCCTGTTCGACACGGTGGCGGCCATCATCGCACCGCTACAAGGCGGTTTCGACCCGGCTGACGAACGCCTGGGTGGCCTGCGCCTGGGCCTGAGTGCCGGCATTGCCCGGCAGGTGGTGCAGTTGGTGGCTGCCGATGAGCAGCGGCACAACTTCCCGTTGGTACTCAGTGGCCACGACATCCGGTTGCCGGGCGTGCATTCGAACATCGGCGGGGGCTACCCGGACACGATCCATGAGCAGGTATTGCTGTGCAAACCCGAGTCACAGCGTGTGCCGTTGGCCGCGCGTGTCGAGAACACGGGTGCCTACGCCAGAGTGGCCGCCTTGCAGGGTGGCTTGGCTGGCAAACTGGGCGATCCGGCCCCGGAACTGGTGACCTGGGAGCACCCCATCCCCGGCGGCGCGCGGGGCGAGGAACAGAAACAGGTCTATGTGGCGCTGAGCCGGGCACGAGACGTGGCGGGGCATCTGTCGCGGGTGTACCTGAGCATCATGCATGCATTGGCGCTGCGGGCCAGCGTACCCCTCGCGCCGCTGGGCAATGACCCGCATCACCAGGTGCCTGCAGACTTGCATGCCATAAGCCGCAAACTGCATGCTTACGCGTTGGGCGAACAGAAGCAGCTGGGGCTGGACGCCGCCGAAGCCCGCCTGCTGCAAGCCCGCTACGTGCATACATCGGCGCACTGGAATGCCCTCAAAGGGCTACGCAGCAGTGCACTCGACGCGCTGTTCATCAACCGGCCCGCGGCGGCAGGCCGGGTAATACTTGCCAACCCGGTCTAGCGGCTGTTTGGGGCGCGGCTGAGCGCCAGGGTTGGCGCCACCTATCGATCACGTTGATGAATACTATCGACTGGCGTGCCTCCGGCTCTGCCGCCGAGCCCTTTACAATCACCCCCCTGATGTCACCCGCCTTGCGCCTGTTCCAGGCGCCCTGTAATGGAATTTTGCCCAATGCCAAGCGCCAGCCCGGCCCCTCGCGGTCTGCCCGAGCACAATCAACAGAGCCTGACCCAACAGTGGTTGGCGATTCTTTCGGTCGCCGTCGGCGCATTCGCCCTGGTGACCAGTGAATTCCTGCCGGTGGGGGTGCTCAACGATGTGGCCAACGACCTGGGCATCAGTGCCGGCCTTGCCGGGCTGATGGTGACCTTGCCCGGTATCATGGGAGCCCTGGCGGCACCGGCCATTTCCGTAGGGGTCGGCGGGCTGGACCGTCGTTACCTGCTGATCGGCCTGACGCTGGTGATGATCCTGGCTAACGCGATAGTGGCCTTCGCCGGCAACTTCCACCTGTTGCTGCTTGGCCGCGTGCTGCTGGGCGTGAGCATCGGCGGCTTCTGGGCAACCGCCATCGCGCTGAGCGGCCGCCTGGCACCTGACGGCATGGGCGTGGCCAAGGCCAACTCGATCATCATGGCCGGTGTCACACTGGCCACGGTGGTGGGCGTACCGGTAGGTACCTGGCTGAGTGGCTTGATGGGCTGGCGCATGACCTTTCTGGTCACTGCACTGGTCGGCGTGCCGGTGCTGTTGGCCCAGGTGTTCCTGCTGCCACGGCTGATGCCGGAGCAGGCCATCCGCGTGCGTGACCTGCCCGCGCTGTTCATCAACCCGCAGGCGCGTGTCGGCCTTATTGCGGTGCTGCTGATAGGCATGGCGCACTTTGCCGCCTACACCTACGTCGCGCCGTTCTTCAAGCAAAGTGCGGGTTTCGACGGGCCCACGATCGGTTCACTGTTGCTGCTCTACGGGGTGGCCGGCTTCATGGGCAATATCTTTGCAGGGTTCGCTGCTAACCGAAGCGTGCGCCACAGCCTGTTGCTGGTAGCGCTGCTGATTGCGCTGAGCACCGCGTTGTTCCCGCACTTCGCCACCGGCATGAGCGGTGCGGCGATGCTGATTGCCCTGTGGGGCTTCGCCTTCGGCGCGTTCCCCGCGTGCGCCAACATCTGGATGTTCGTGGTAGCGCCCAAGGATGTGGAGCGGGGCATGCCGCTGTTCGTGGCCATGTTCCAGGTGATTATCGCGGTGGGGTCGTTCTTTGGCGGCCAGGTGGTCGACCACCTGGGCACCGGCGTATTGCTGAGCATGGCCACTGCCCTTGCAGGGTGTGGCTTTGTGACCGTGCTGGTATTGGGGCGTGGTGTCAGCAATGAGTTGGCTGGGCAGCCTGGCTGATCGAAGTGGCAGCCCCATCCAACTGAACGTTGCGCAATGCTGCCCGGTCGCATCTTTACACCACTCGATAAGGATGTGCGTCATGAAAGCGATCAAGCAATTGTTCACTGGCCTTGCCCTGATTGGCACCCTGGGCGCCGCTTCGGCCTGGGCTGATCAGCCTGGCGCTGACTGGAAAGTGAACAAAGACCAGGCCGAGGCGGCCCTGAAAGGTGCCGGCTACACCCAGATCACCAAGATCGAGGCAGACGATGGTCACTGGGAAGGTGAGGGCATCAAGGCCGATGGCAAGCAGTATGAGTTCAAGGTCGACCCTCGCGATGGGCGCATCGTCAAGGATGAGTTGGACGACTGATCAGGTGCCAGGCCCGCGCAGTCGTGCGGGCCTGGTGCGTTCGATCAGCGGCGGAGCAGGCGCGACACCACCAGGGTGATGGCTGCGATAATTGCCAGTGCGGCAATGGGTTTTTCCTTGACGAAGGTCGACACGCAATCCACGGCATCGCCGTAGCTCTTGGTCACCTGGCCTGCCGCCTGGCGGCCTTCGCCTTCGGCTTCCAGTGCCGGGTCATCTACCAGCCGGCCCACAGCGCTCTGTGCCTTGCCTGCAAGATTCTCTGCTACACCTTCGATCTGTTCGCGCTTCATGGTTTGGTCATCCTTTCTCTGAACGGCATGGGTTAACAGCACAAGGTTAGGGCGCCTAGGGTGTGGAATGGTTCAAACTCAGCGTAATCGGTGCAGCCTTGGCCATCTCGCCGTCAGCGTGCCTTGTCTTCCAGCAGGCGCGCTCCGCTGCCTTGCTGGCCCAGTACGTCCTGCGGGTTACGCAGCGGGCATTCATCGAGTGACAGGCAGCCGCAGCCTATGCAGTTGTCGAGGTTGTCGCGCAAGGCCTCGAGCATGCGAATGCGGCTGTTCAGGTCTTCGCGCCAGGCGCTGGACATTTCGCTCCACTGGGCGGCCGTGAGCTTGCTGTTGGGCGGATAGCGCCCCAGGGCGCGCTTGATTTCTTCCAGGGCGATGCCGGTACGTTGGGCCACCTTGATGATTGCCAGCGTGCGCAGCACCAGGGACGGGTAGCGGCGCTGGTTGCCAGCCGTGCGGGTGCTGGCGATCAAGCCTTTGCTTTCGTAGAAGTGCAACGCCGATACGGCCACGCCGCTGCGTCTGGCCACTTCGCCCACCGTCAGCATCCGGGTTTTGTCCGCTGCCATGCGTCTTTTCTCCAGAGTCAGGGGGCAGGTGAGGGGGAGCGGTCCCGGCGCATCTGCGTCACCAGGCTAAAACGGTCGGCAGGGTGGACCGTTTCAGAGACTGCCATCAAATCACCGTTTTCTTCACGGTAGTGGCGGATGATCTCAAGCCCGGGCGCCCCAACCTCGGCTTTCAGGGCACGGGCCACCTCGGCGCTGAGCACCACAGCCCGTACCTGCTGGTCCACCACCGCGATCACCCGGCCATAGTGCTGCTCGATGAGCCCTGCAATCAGCTGATCGGGGTTTGCCTGAGCCTTCTCGATGACCTGTTCGTAGTCCCGTTGCGCGTACACATCCGTCCAGCACAGCGGCGCGGCGTTCTGCTGGTGGTCTATACGGATGCTGGACACACAGAAGTAATGCTCGCCCGGCACCAGGCCCAGCCGGGCCGCCTCGCTCAGGTCCGCCACAAAGTGACGCACGTTCTGGATTTCCCGCTGCTGGGTCTCGGCAAGGTGGGCGAGGTCGGCAATGCTGGCCAGCGAGTGGGAATAACCACCACGCGGGCTGCTGGCCTCGACCCGGGTACCCACGCGCTTGCGCCGCGACACCATGCCCTGGCCCAGCAACTGGTCAATCGCCGCCCGCACCGTGTGGCGGCTCACGCTGTACAGCTCGCACAGCTCGAACTCGGTGGGCAGCAAGCCGCCCACCGGGTAGCGGCCGCTGGCAATGGCCTCCATCAAGTCCTTGGCCACGATGGCATAGCGCGCCTTGTTCATACCTTTGGTCTGTCTCGCAAATTTCGTCGGTTGACAGTGTAACAGCGACGAGGCAAGAATTATGTACGTACATTACATATATGTACGGTCAAAAAATAACATTTCAGGATTTCAGCCCATGTCCACCACTGTTTTCGACTCCACCCTGTTCCGCGACATGTTCGGCACTGCCGAAATGCGTGCCGTGTTCTCAGACAAATCGCTGATCGAGCGGTACATCGAAGTGGAGGTAGCCCTGGCCAAGGCCCAGGCGCGCTGCGGTGTGGTGCCTGCCGAAGCGGCCGCTCAGATCGCCCGGCTGTCGCGCTACGAAGACCTGGACCTGGCGCTGATGCAGCATGAAACGGAGATTGTCGGCTACCCGATCCTGCCGTTGGTGGAGCAGCTGTCCAAGCTGTGTGGCGAGGCTGGCCGCTACGTGCACTGGGGCGCCACCACGCAGGACATCATGGACACTGCCGTGGTGCTGCAAGTACGCGCTGCACTGGCCATCGTCGGCCGGGATATCCAGGCCGTTCGCGGCCTGCTGGCGGAGCTGGCGCAGCGTTACCGTGACACGCCGATGGCCGGCCGCACGCACCTGCAGCACGCGCTGCCCATCACCTTTGGCTACAAGTGTGCCGTGTGGCTGAGCATGTTTGACCGCCATGCCGAGCGCCTGGTGCAACTGCGCTCACGGGTAGAAGTGGGACAGTTCGCCGGTGCCGCCGGTACCCTGGCTTCGCTGGGTGACAAAGGCCTGGAGGTGCAGGCCGCGCTGATGGACGAACTGGGCCTGGGCATACCGCAGGCTACCTGGCACGTGGCGCGCGACGGGCTGGCCGAAGCGCTGAACTTCCTGGGCCTGGTCAGCGCCTCGCTGGGCAAGGTGGCGCTGGACATCATGATGATGATGACCAGCGAGTTGGGCGAAGCCTACGAGCCGTTCGTCAAGGGCCGCGGCGCCAGCAGCACCATGCCGCAGAAGCGCAACCCCATCTCCTGCGAGCTGATGTACGCCGCGGCCAAGGGCGTGCGCCAGCAGGCCGGCCTGATGCTCGATGCCATGATCCAGGACTTCGAGCGCTCCACCGGCCCATGGCAGGCCGAATGGATCGCCATACCCGAAGCGTTCGCGCTGACCGCCGCCTCCCTGGGCCAGGCGCGGTTCATGCTGGCCGGGCTGGACGTGCGCACCGAGCGCATGCGCAAGAACCTGGACATGACCCAGGGCCTTATCGTTGCCGAAGCCGTGATGATGGGGCTTGCCCCGGCCTTGGGCCGCCAGGTGGCGCATGACGTGGTGTATGCCGCCTGCCGCCTGGCCAACGACCAGGGCATCAGCCTGCTGGAAGCCCTCAAGGCCCAGGGTGAAGCGACTGCGCGCCTGGACATGGCAACGCTGGAGCACCTGTGCGACCCGGGCAACTACCTGGGCCTGGCGCCACAGATGGTCGACCAGGCACTGGCCTGGCCCGCTGCCGTACCCCGCTGAAAGCCCGCTGCCCGGCCAGGTCGGGCCATGACGGGTGACTTCCTACAAAAACAATGAGAACGCTACCATGGCTTCCACTTCGAAAAAGCCGCTGTACAAGGACCTCACGTTCCAGGTGCTGGCGGCAATGCTGCTCGGTATTGCCTTCGGCTTCATCGCCCCCGAACTCGCTGCCAAGTTCAAGATGCTCGGGGACATCTTTCTCAAGTTGATCAAGACGGCCGTAGCACCCCTGGTGTTCTTCACCGTGGTGCACGGTATTGCCTCCGCCGGCGACATCAAGCGGGTCGGCAAGGTGGGCTGGCGGGCGTTGGTGTACTTCGAGCTGTTGTCCACCTTCGCCCTGGCGCTGGGGCTGCTGTGGGGCAACCTGATCGGCATCGGCTCGGGCATGCACGGGGCCCACGCCAGCGGGGCGGCCACGGCGGCGGCCAGCGCAGCGGTGGCCACAGGGCATGCGCCCACGTCCACGGTCGAGTTTATCTACGGCATCTTCCCCGACAACTTCGTCGGTGCCTTCGCCGGCGGGCAGTTGTTGCAGGTGCTGGTGATTGCGGTGCTGTTCGGCTTCGCGTTGCTGGCGCTCAAGCAGGACCGCCGGGTGGTGATCGAGGACGGCCTGAACCGGGTATCGGAATGCTTCTTCGAGTTCATCAACCTGATCATGAAGTTCGCCCCGCTCGGTGCATTTGGCTCCGTTGCCTATGCCGTGGGCAGCAATGGCTCGGCCGTGCTCATGTCGCTGGCCAACCTGGTGCTGATGTTCTACCTGGCCATCGCGTTCTTCCTGTTCGTGGTGCTGGGCGCCGTGTGCCGGCTCTCGGGCTTCAGCCTGTGGCGCTTCTTGCGCTATATCAAGGACGAGATCCTGATCGTGCTGGGCACGGCCTCGTCGGAAAGCGCATTGCCGCGCTTGCTGCAGAAGCTCGAGCGCTTCGGCTGCTCCAAGCAGAGCGTTGGCCTGGTGTTGCCCACCGGTTACGCGTTCAACCTCGACGGTACGTCCATCTACATGTCGATGTGCGTGCTGTTTATCGCCAACGCCTACGGTGTGCCGCTGGGCTGGGAGCAACAACTGGGTATTCTGGCCATCATGCTGGTGACCTCCAAGGGCGCCGCCGCCGTATCCGGTGGCAGCTTTGTGGTGTTCGCCGCCACGGTGACGGCCATCGGTATACTGCCGGTGGAAGGGCTGGCACTGCTGTTTGGCGTATACCGCTTCATGTCCATGACCATGGCAGCCTGCAACACCATCGGCAACAGCGTGGCGACCGTAGTGGTGGCCAAGTGGGCGGGGGAGTTCACAGAGCAGTCGGCGCGTGAGGAATACACCCGCGTGCTGGGCCGAGCGCCAGGTGCCGTGCTTTGACATGATTCACCCAGCAAAACGTGCCGGGGCGCTTGCGCCCCAGGCATTCAGCTGGCCGGGCGTGTTCTGAGCAACAACGCCCCCAGCGCGCAGCCGAGCAGTGCCAGGCACGCCAGGTAGAACGCGTCGCTGTAGGCCATCAGGTAGGCTTCGCGGCGAATGGTCCCGGTCAGCCCTTCCAGCATCTGCTGCGGGTGGGGCAGCCAGGTGGGCACCGTTTGGCCGAGGCGGGCCTGCACCTGGGGCTCGAATACCGTCACGTGCTCATGGATGCGCGCACTGTGAAAGCGCTCGCGGCTCGCCACCAGTTGGGTCAGCCCTGCGGTACCAATGGCACCGCCCAGGTTGCGCAGCATCGAGAACACCGCAGACGCCGAGCCGGCCTCGCGCTTGTCCAGCCCGGCCACGGCCAGTACCGACAAGGCCACCATGATGAACGGCTGCCCGATGCCACGCACCACCGTGGATGGGATGATCACGTTGTCGGCGCTGTCCGCGCTCAGGCTGGCCCCCAGCCAGCACCCCAGGGCCATGATCAGAAAGCCGCTGGCGACCATGAACTTGGCACTGGTCCAGCCCATTAGCCGCGGCATCAGCGGCGCCAGCACCAATTGCACAACCCCATAGGCAACCAAGGTGACGCCCACATCGTGGGCGCTGAACCCCTGTATCTGGGATAGATAGTTGGGCACCAGAAACACCAGGCCAAACGTGGCGGCACCGAAGATGAACATCGCCAGGCTGGCCACGCCGAAGTTGTAGCGGCCCAGCAAGCGCAGGTTGATGAAGGCGCGGCGGCCAAGCAACTGCGTCGCCACGAACACCACCAGGGCGGCCGCCGACACCACGCTCATGCCGGTGATGAAGGGCGAGCCGAACCAGTCCAGCCGGCCGCCTTCCTCCAGCACCACCTGCAGGCCCCCCAGGCCGACCACCATGGCCGCGATGCCAGGCCAGTCACCCTTGCGCAACAACTGCAACTGCATGGGTTTGGCGTCGATCGACCAGGCGATGGCCATCAGCAGGGCGATGCCGGGGAACAGCTGCAGGTAGAAGATCCAGCGCCAGGAGTAGGCATCGGTCAGCCAACCGCCGATGGACGGGCCTGCCGCCTGTGCCACACTGTTGGCCAGGCTGAACAGCGCCATGCCCATGGCCACGCGGCTGGGTGGCAGTTCGGTGATGATCAGCTGGAACGACAACGGGATCAGCACGGCCCCGGCGGCACCCTGGATAACCCGAATGGCAATCATTGCCTCCAGGTTGGGCGCCCAGGAACAGGCCACCGAGGCGATCAGGAAGATCAGGGAGCCGGTCCACATCACCCTGCGCAGCGAAAACACCTCCACCAACCATGCCGTCAACGGAATCATCACGATCTCGGCCACCAGGTAGGCGGTGGAAATCCATGAGCCTTCTTCGAAGCTGGCGCCCAGCGAGCCGCGAATTTCCGGCAGGGCAGCACTGGTGACGTGCACGTTCATGCCCGCCATGAAGCAGCCGAACAGGCCCCCCAGCACGGCCACCCAGGCACGCAACGGCACTGCAGGTTCAGGGCGCATCGGCAGGCTCCGCATCGCGAGTATCCACGGTGGCCACCACCGACATGCCTGGCCGCAGTGGGCCGTGCAGCGGTGAATCGAGCAGGATGCGCACGGGAAAGCGCTGCACGATCTTGGTGAAGTTGCCGGTGGCGTTATCGGACGGCAGCAGGGCGAAGACGTTGCCCGAGGCAGGCGAGAAACTCGCCACGTGCCCCTGCAGTGGCTTACCGGCGAAGCTGTCCACCTGAATGCGCACTGCTTGCCCGGGGCGCATACGGGTCAACTGGGTTTCCTTGTAGTTGGCCACCACGTAGGCCTGCTGTAACGGCACAACCGCCAGCAGTGGCTGGCCGGGCACCACGTACTGGCCGGCACGCGCTCGGCGTTGGCCGACGACGCCGTCGATCGGGGCGCGGATAACGGTGTCCTGCTCGTCAAGCTCGGCCAACTGCTGTTCTGCGCGGGCACGGGCCAGGGCAGCCTGGCGTTGCTCCAGTGTGGCATCGGCCTGAGCGGCAAGGGCCTTGGCCACACGCTGCTGCGCCCGCTGCTCACGCCAGGCTGCTTTGGCGCCTTGCTCGGTGGCCAGCGCCTGGCTGGCCTGGGCGCTGGCGCTTTCCAGCCGTTGCCGGGTGGCGGCTTCGTCGCGCACCAGGCCGCGGTAGCGCTGCAGGTCCAGCTGGCTTCGCTGGCGTTCGGCCCGGGCGCTGCGTACGGCTGCTTCGGCCTGGAGCACAGCCTGTTGTTGCTGGTTGATGCGCTCGGCCGCCACCTGTTGATGGGCCCGGGCCGCCGTGACTGCCGCCTTGGCTTCTGCCACGGCGGCCATGGCGCTGCCCAGGCGGGCGCGATAGTCGCGTGCCTGCAGGCGTACCAGTACATCGCCCGCTTTTACCGGCTGGTCGTCGTTCACTTCCACCTTGGCTACATAACCGGCCACACGCGGGCTGAGTGCTACCCAGTCTGCACGCACATAGGCGTCATCGGTGCTTTCCAGGTAGCGGCCTGTGGTCACCCAGTAAAAGGTAAACGCCAGCGTGGCGAGCAGGCCCACCGCACCGGCACTCATTGACATCAGGCGCTTGCTTGCCAGGCTGCGGGCCTGGGGCTCGGTAGACGCCGGTGTGGAGGTTTGTGCGGCAGCATTCATGGTGGTTGCTTCCTGGGTGAGACTGTTGCGGGTGTGTTGCAATGAACTACCGTTCGGCGACGAGGCTTACCAGCCGCCGCCCAGTGCGCGGAACAACTCGATCTGGGCACTGGCAACACTGCCTTGGGCGGCGATGTGGCGGTCTTGCAGGCGGATCAGCTCGCGCTCACTGTCGAGCAGTGCCAGGCCGTCCACGGTGCCAGCACGGTGGTTGCTGCGGGCCAGGTCATAGCCGCGCTGGCTATGCGCCAGGGCACTGGCCAGTGCCTGCAGGCGTTGCTGCGTGGCGTCATGGCGCGCCAGCGCCTGGCGGACGTCTTTCAGAGCCCCCAGCGCCACGCTCTGGTGATGGGCAACCTGGGCTTGCTGCAGCGCCTGGGCCTTGCTCAGGCGGGCACGGTTGGCCTTGAGGTTGGGGAATTCCCAGTGGATCAACGGGCCGATGCCGAAGGTAATCGCCCGGCTGCCCCCCACATTGCCCAGCCGGTGGTCTGAGGCGCTGAGTTGGGCACCGAAACTGACTTTGGGGTACAGGTCGGCCTTGGCGATCTGCGTTTGCAGGCTCGCGGCCTGCAACTCACGTTCGGCCTGGCGCACGTCTGGCCGGCGCGCAAGCAGGTGCCAGCCATCGCCGGCTGGCAACGGGCCTGTGAGCCTGGGGATGGCTATGCAGGGCGGCTGCGCCTGAACGGTTGCCTGCCCGCCCAGCATGCTCAGCTCGAACTGCGCAATGTCGCGCCCGGCCTCAAGCACTGGCAGCCGTGCCCGCACCTGGTCACGCAGGCTGAGCAACCGTTCGCTGTCCAGTGCGGTAGCGGCGCCAGCCTGGCGTTGACGATCACTGAGCCATACGCTGTTGTCCAGCGTGCTCAGGGCTTGGTGCGCGGCTGCTATTCGGGCCTGGTAGACGCACTGTTGCACGTACGCCCGGGTGGTCTGGGCGACTACCTGCAACCGCAGCAGGTCGTGGGCCGCCGCGCTCGCCTGCGCGTGCGCTGAGGCCCGCTCGATGGCGGCCTGCACCTGGCCCCAGGCGTCCACCTGGTAGGCCAGCTCGACACCGGGGCTGAACTGCCATTGGGCCGCAGCATGGGTATGGGTCGCCTCGGCGAGGGTCTGGTCATCGGTGCTTTTGCCGTAGGTGGCGGCTATGTTCAGCGAGGTGGCAGGCAGGCGCTGCGCCTGGAGTTCACCCATACCTGCCAGCATGGCCTGCAGGTTCGCCTTGGCCTGCGCCAGGTCCTGGTTGTTGGCGAGGGCCTGTTCGACCCAGCGGTCGAGTTGCGGGGCGCGCAGTAACTGCCACCACCGCTCAGGCACTGGTTGCTGGCTGATGCTAGCCGAGGTATCAGTCAGCGGGTTGGGCAGGCTGCCTGCGAACGTGAGGTCGGGTGCAGGCTGCCGGGCGCAGGCTGCCAGCAGGCTCAAGCCGATCACGGTGCACAGCCGTGTGGGGGAGGGCAGGGTTGGCAGTAAACGCATCACGACGCTCTCGGAAGGTGTGATGCGAGGTTAGCGAGAGCGCAACGGGCGGCGCTGCCGCAAGCGGGACAACCCTG
Source organism: Pseudomonas sp. S32 (assembly GCF_016648095.1). Taxonomy (NCBI): domain Bacteria; kingdom Pseudomonadati; phylum Pseudomonadota; class Gammaproteobacteria; order Pseudomonadales; family Pseudomonadaceae; genus Pseudomonas; species Pseudomonas sp. S32. Next base: position 97,231 of record NZ_JACVVF010000011.1, on the reverse strand, counting down.
CGCGTCAGCAGGACAATGTGCGCTCGCCAGGGCGGGGGTTCTGGCATTGGCTGGGGGCGTAGCCAAGGATGCGCTTGAACATCGCCGCGAAGGCGCTGGCGCTCTGGTAGCCGTGGTCCAGGGCGACAGCGAGAATGGGCTGGCCAGCCGCCAGGCGTTGCTGGCTCAGCATTACCCGCGCCCTGGCTCGCCATTGCCCATGGGACATGCCCAGTTCACGCTGGAACAGCCGGGCCACGTTGCGCGCACTCATGTTCAGCTGCTGGCCGCACTGCTCCAGGGTGAGGTCCTGGGCGGGGGCCTGCAGGAAGCGTTCGCACCAGGTGCGCAGGCGTGCATGACGGGGCATTGGGATGAAGGTATCGACGCGCACGGCACCGGCCAGTTCGGCCAGGATCAGCGCCCGCACGTGGTCGCCATCCTGTACGCCCAGCATGCGCGAGGCGGCGAGTATCAGTTCGCGCAGCAGGCCTGATACCACGATTACTTGGCAGGTTTCGACCTGCGCTTCAAGCAACAGGGACCGCATGGACACCACGCCCTCGGTGCGAATGCCATGGCTGACCCCGGCTGGCATCCATAGCGCATGGCCGCCCTGAATCACCCAGTTGCCGCGCTCGCTGCTGACATGCACCACGCCACTGGCCGCGTAGATCAACTGGTCATGGGCGTGGCAGTGACTGGCGACGACATCGCCGTGGGTGTAGTCCATTTCAAGCGTTTGCATGCAGGGGATCCTCAATAATGGATCCAATTGTAAGCCTGTCAAAGCTGCTCAAGATTGCTCAGAATGTCTGATACGTAGGGTTTATTGATCAAATATCGCTTCAATGGAGCGATCAGTGATGTTCAATTGCTTGGCTGCACACTGTTCAAGCAAGGCTGGGCGAACCGCCTACGCGTTCGCCCAAAGCGTTTAGTGGCATTCAGATTCCAGTTTGAGCAGATCCTCGAGGGTCTGCCTGCGTCGAATCATCCGCAATGTTCCGGCTTCGATAAGGAACTCTGGCAGCAGCGGCCGGCTGTTGTAGTTGGATGACATGGATGCCCCGTACGCGCCGGCATCATGAATGACCAGCAGGTCGCCCACCTGGGCCTGGGGCAGGTCCTGTGGCGTCAGTTCGTGCTCGTCCTGGGTGAACACGTCACCCGATTCGCAGAGCGGCCCGGCGACGACGGTCGGTTGCCGTGGGCGCTCCACGGGCTGGCCGTTTGCGTCCAGCAGCGTCATGCGGTGGTAGGCCCCGTACATGGCCGGGCGCATCAAGTCGTTGAAGCCGGCGTCGATCATGACGAACGTATTGCGCCCCACCTGCTTCACGGCGCGCACCTCAGCCACCAGGTAACCGGACTCGGCTACCAGAAAGCGCCCGGGTTCGATTTCCATGCGCACGGGGTGGCCCAGCATGGCTTCGACTTCCTTGCGGGCAACGGCCCAGGTTTGCGCATAGCGCTGCAGGTCAACCGGTTTGTCGGTGCTGCGGTATGGCGTGGACAGCCCGCCGCCGATGGAAAACGCCTCGATATCGGTGCCCAGGCGGCCCACGAGCTCGATCATCGACCTGGCCACCTGCTCCAGGTGCTGGTAATCCACCCCGGAGCCGATGTGCATGTGCACGCCCACCAGGTGCAAACCGTAGGCCCGGATACACGCCAGTGCCTCGTCCAGTTCTTCGTGCCAGATACCGTGCTTGCTGTTTTCACCGCCGGTATTGGTCTTGCGGCTGTGCCCATGCCCGTAACCCGGGTTGATGCGGATCCACACCCGGTGCCCTGGGGAACGTTCCCCCAACTGGCGCAGCATGTCGATGGAGCCTGCATTCACCTCGATGTGCTCGGCCACCACGCGCTCGAGGGTGGCCCGGTCCAGTGCATCGCAGGTCAGCACCACCCCGGCAGGTTCGCCATCCACGCGAGCGCCCGCGGCAAAGGCGCGTTCCATTTCACCCAGTGATACGGCATCCAGCACCAGCCCGTGGGCACGCATCAGGCGCAGTACATGCAGGTTGGGGTTGGCCTTTTGGGCAAAGCGCACGGTGTCGAACACCTGCAACTGGCTGATGCGCTCGGCGATGGTGGCGGCATCATAGGCCCAAAGCGGCGAGCCATGCTGGCGAACGGCGTCGGCAAGCAGGGTGAAGGGTGCAGTCATGGTCAGGTTCTTCATAGGTGGCAAAGGTAAGCAGCATGGGCGAAACCTTCAATTCATAAAAATAGCTTTTCTTTTGTTAATCATTCATTTTGGATATGCCCGTCCATTACTCCCGGGATTGCGATGCCACTCACTGCCCGCCACATCGAAGTGTTTCGCGCCATCATGACTGCCGGCAGCGTCACGGGCGCCGCGCGGCTGCTGTTCACGTCGCAGCCTACTGTCAGCCGCGAGCTTGCTCGCCTGGAGCAGGTTTCGGGGCTGCACCTGTTCGAGCGGGAAAGTGGCCGGCTGGTAGCCACTGCCCAGGCGCTGTTGTTGATCCAGGAGGTGGAGCGGGCGTATGTGGGGCTGGAGCGGATCGATCGCTTCGCCCAGGCCATCCGCAACTTCGAGCAAGGCCGGCTGGCCATCACTTGCCTGCCCCTGTTCTCGCAAACGTTATTGCCCCGAGCCTGCCAGCGCTTTCATCAGCAGCACCGGGGCGTCAGCGTGAGCATCCTGGCGCAGGAGTCACCGCTGCTGGAGGAGTCACTGGTTGCCCAGCAGCACGATCTTGGCCTGACAGAAACCGAGCAGGTGCCCCGTGGCGCGTATGGCGAGTTGCTGTTCAGCGCCAGCATGGTGTGCGTGCTGCCCGAGCATCACCCGCTGCAGGCCAAGGCCGAGCTCGCGCTCAGTGACTTCCACGAGGTCGACTTCATCAACCTGGCCAGCCTTGACACGTACCGCCAGCGCCTGGACCAGCAGTTCCGCGCGGCCGGGGTAAACCGGCGTACGGTGATCGAAACCACCAGTGCGGCATCCGTGTGCGCGATGGTCAGGCAAGGCCTGGGCGTGGCGATCATCAACCCGTTGAGCGGGTTGGAGGCGGCGCAGGCTGGGTTGCCGATCAGAAGGTTGCAGGTGCAGGTGCCCTACAAGGTCATGTTGATCCGGCCAGACCACCGCCCGGCCTCCACAGCCGTGGCGCCGTTCTGCGAAGCCTTGCGCGAGCAGGCCCGGCAGATGCAGCTTGCCCTGCGCTAGGCATCAAAGGTCGCAGACAAACGTACCGGTGCCATCCAGGATGTTTTCCAGGGTCTGCCTGACCTCATCCAGGTCGCTCAACTCACTGGTCAGGTTGATCTGCAGCACCTCATCGCCCTTCAGGGCATCGCGGTCGCCGGCGGCCACTTCGATCAGCAGGCGGCGGGCGCTCAGGGTCACTTTCAGCCCATCCAGGGTCGATGGCTCGTCGTCCAGGGTGAGGTCCACCGTGTCTTCGTCCGGGTAGCGAGTCAGCAGGAACATCTGGCCCTTGTCACTGTGGCAGCACAGGGTAGCCATGTTGTCTTCCTCGTCATCGCAAGGGGTAGCGAACAGCAGGGCGGTATCGATTTGCATGGCAAGGGCTCGGATCAAAGGAAACGGAAGGGAATTCTGACAGTCTTGCTGGTAGGCATAAACGTAAAGTTACCGCCCCTTGAACGAAATTGTCGCAGCGCTGCAAGCCTTGATGACCGGTCAGTCGGTAAGCTTCGCCCAGCCCTGGGCGTGCCTGCGCTCGTTCAACGCCTGATTTCACCGTTCGCCTTGGCACGGGTTGGCTATGGTAGACCCGTGCATGGCGCACGCAGCGACGCTTCAACTACTACAAAGCCCAAGCGGAGTACCACAGATGGCGTTCTTCACCGCAGCCAGCAAAGCCGACTTCCAGCATCAACTGCAAGCGGCCCTGGCGCAGCACATCAGCGAACAGTCCCTGCCACAAGTGGCGCTGTTCGCCGAGCAGTTCTTCGGCATCATCTCACTGGACGAACTCACCCAGCGCAGGCTTTCCGACCTGGCCGGCTGCACCCTCTCGGCCTGGCGCGTCATCGAGCGGTTCGACCCCGCCCAGCCCGTGGTGCGCGTGTACAACCCCGAATACGAACGCAATGGCTGGCAATCGACCCATACCGTGGTCGAGGTGTTGCACGACGACCTGCCGTTCCTGGTGGATTCGGTACGTACCGAGCTCAACCGCCGCGGCTACAGCATTCATACCCTGCAAACCACCGTGCTGAGCGTGCGCCGTGGCGCCAAGGGCGAACTGCTCGAACTGCTGCCAAAAGGCAGCCAGGGCGAAGGCGTTGGCCACGAGTCGCTGATGTACCTGGAGATCGACCGCTGCGCGAACGCCGCCGAGCTGAATGTCCTGGCCCGCGAGATCGAGCAGGTGCTGGCCGAAGTGCGCGTTGCGGTGGCCGACTTCGAGCCGATGAAGGCCAAGTTGCGTGAGGTGGTTGCCCAGGTCGAGCAGACCGCGTTCGGGCCTGCACAGCACGAAAAAGCCGAGGTCACGGCGTTTCTCGAATGGCTGCTGGACAACCACTTCACCTTCCTGGGCTACGAAGAGTTCACCGTCCAGCAAACCGCCGATGGCGGCCAGATGGTGTATGACGAACAGTCGTTCCTGGGCCTGCCCCGGCGCCTGCGGGTGGGCCTCACGGCCGAAGAGCTGCGCATTGAAGACTACGCGGTAGCCTACCTGAACGAGCCGTTGCTGTTGTCGTTCGCCAAGGCTGCCCTGCCTAGCCGTGTGCACCGCCCGGCGTACCCGGACTATGTGTCCATCCGCCAGCTGGACGCCGACGGCCGGGTGCTCAAGGAACACCGCTTCATGGGCCTGTACACCTCGTCGGTATATGGCGAGAGCGTACATGCCATCCCCTACATCCGCGGCAAGGTTGCCGAAGTGGAGCGCCGTTCCGGTTTCGACGCCAAGGCGCACCTGGGCAAGGAACTGGCCCAGGTACTGGAAGTGCTGCCCCGTGACGACCTGTTCCAGACCCCGATCGATGAGCTGTTCAGCACGGTCATGGCCATCGTGCAGATCCAGGAGCGCAACAAGATCCGCGTGTTCCTGCGCAAGGACCCTTACGGGCGCTTCTGTTACTGCCTGGCCTACGTCCCCCGCGAGGTGTACTCCACCGAAGTGCGGCAGAAGATCCAGCAGGTGCTGATGGAGCGCTTGAAGGCCAGCGACTGCGAGTTCTGGACGTTCTTCTCCGAGTCGGTACTGGCCCGTGTGCAGCTGATCCTGCGGGTGGACCCGAAAAACCGCATCGACATCGACCCGCAGCAGCTTGAGCGCGAAGTGGTGCAGGCCTGCCGTTCGTGGCAGGACGACTTCTCTGCGCTGGTGGTGGAAAACTTCGGCGAGGCCCAGGGCACCAACATCCTTGCCGATTTCCCCAAAGGGTTCCCGGCGGGTTACCGTGAACGCTTCGCCGCGCATTCGGCAGTGGTCGACCTGCAGCACGTGCTGGCCTTGTCTGAAAGCAAGCCGCTGGCCATGAGCTTCTACCAGCCGCTGACCCGGGTGGGCGAGCGCACCTTGCACTGCAAGCTGTACCACGCGGACACCCCGCTGGCGCTGTCCGACGTGCTGCCGATCCTGGAGAACCTCGGCCTGCGCGTGCTGGGTGAATTCCCGTACCGCCTGCGCCATGCCAATGGCCGCGAGTACTGGATCCACGACTTTGCCTTCACCTACAGCGAAGGCCTGAGCCTGGATATCCAGCAGCTCAACGATACTTTCCAGGATGCCTTTATCCACATCGTTGGCGGCGATGCCGAGAACGACGCCTTCAACCGCCTGGTGCTGACTGCCGGCCTGCCATGGCGTGACGTGGCATTGCTGCGTGCCTACGCCCGTTACATGAAGCAGATTCGCCTGGGCTTCGACCTGGGCTACATCGCCAGCACGCTGAATAACCACACCGATATCGCGCGGGAGCTCACCCGGCTGTTCAAGACGCGCTTCTACCTGGCGCGCAAGCTCACCCTGGACGACCTGGATGACAAGCAGCAGCGCCTCGAGCAGGCCATCCTGAGCGCACTGGATGACGTGCAGGTGCTCAACGAAGACCGCATCCTGCGGCGCTACCTGGACCTGATCAAGGCCACCTTGCGCACCAACTTCTACCAGACCGACGCCAACGGCCAGAACAAGGCCTACTTCAGCTTCAAGTTCAACCCGAGGCTGGTGCCCGAGTTGCCCAAACCGGTGCCCAAGTTCGAGATTTTCGTCTATTCCCCCCGTGTTGAAGGCGTGCACCTGCGCTTCGGCAACGTGGCCCGCGGTGGCCTGCGCTGGTCGGACCGTGAAGAAGACTACCGCACCGAAGTGCTGGGCCTGGTGAAGGCGCAGCAGGTGAAGAACTCGGTCATCGTGCCGGTGGGTGCCAAAGGCGGCTTCCTGCCCCGGCGCCTGCCGTTGGGTGGCAGCCGTGACGAAATCGCCGCCGAAGGCGTGGCGTGCTACCGCATCTTTATCTCCGGCCTGCTGGACATCACCGACAACCTCAAGGACGGTGGCGTGGTGCCGCCTGCCAACGTGGTGCGGCACGACGACGATGACCCCTACCTGGTGGTGGCGGCCGACAAGGGCACGGCCACCTTCTCGGACATCGCCAACGGCATTGCCATCGACTACGGCTTCTGGCTCGGCGACGCCTTTGCGTCGGGCGGCTCGGCCGGCTACGACCACAAGAAAATGGGTATTACCGCCCGGGGTGCCTGGGTGGGTGTGCAGCGCCACTTCCGTGAGCGCGGCATTGATGTGCAGAAAGACCCGGTTACTGTCATCGGCGTGGGCGACATGGCCGGCGACGTGTTCGGCAACGGTTTGCTGATGTCTGACAAGCTGCAACTGGTGGCCGCGTTCAACCACCTGCATATCTTCATCGACCCCAACCCGGAGCCGGCCTCCAGCTTTGTCGAGCGCAAGCGCCTGTTCGAGCTGCCGCGCTCGGCCTGGACCGACTACGACACCAGCATCATGTCCGAAGGCGGCGGCATCTTCCCCCGCAGTGCCAAGAGCATTGCCATCAGCCCGCAGATGAAGGAGCGTTTCGCCATCGAAGCCGACCGGCTGACCCCCACCGAGCTGCTGAACGCCCTGCTCAAGGCGCCAGTGGACCTGCTGTGGAACGGCGGTATCGGCACCTACGTCAAGGCCAGCAGTGAAAGCCATGCCGACGTTGGCGACAAAGCCAACGATGCACTGCGGGTCAACGGTAACGAGCTGCGCTGCAAGGTGGTGGGCGAGGGCGGCAACCTGGGCATGACCCAGCTTGGCCGGGTGGAATTCGGCCTGCACGGCGGTGCTACCAATACCGACTTCATCGACAACGCCGGCGGCGTGGACTGCTCCGACCACGAGGTCAACATCAAGATCCTGCTCAACGAAGTGGTGCAGGGTGGCGACATGACCGAGAAGCAGCGCAACCAGCTGCTGGGCAGCATGACTGACGAAGTCGGCGCCCTGGTGCTGGGCAACAACTACAAGCAGACCCAGGCGCTGTCTCTGGCGGCCCGCCGGGTGCGCGAGCGCATTGCCGAATACAAGCGCCTGATGGCAGACCTGGAAGCTCGGGGCAAGCTGGACCGCGCCATCGAGTTCCTGCCGTCCGAAGAGCAACTGGCCGAACGGCTGGCTGCGGGGCAGGGCCTGACCCGTGCGGAATTGTCGGTGCTGATCTCCTACAGCAAGATCGACCTCAAGGAGCAGCTACTCAAGTCCCAGGTGCCGGATGACGACTACCTGACCCGCGACATGGAAACCGCCTTCCCGCCGTCGCTGGTCAGCAAGTTCGCCGAGGCCATGCGCCGTCACCGTCTGAAGCGCGAAATCGTCAGCACCCAGATCGCCAATGACCTGGTCAACAACATGGGCATCACCTTCGTGCAGCGCTTGAAGGAGTCCACTGGCATGAGCCCGGCGAACGTCGCGGGTGCCTATGTGATCGTGCGTGACATCTTCCACCTGCCGCACTGGTTCCGCCAGATCGAGGCGCTGGACTACCAGGTGCCTGCCGAGGTCCAGCTGACCCTGATGGACGAGCTGATGCGCCTGGGTCGCCGTGCTACCCGCTGGTTCCTGCGCAGCCGCCGCAACGAGCAGGACGCCGGGCGCGATTGCGCGCACTTCGGGCCGAAGATCGCGCAATTAGGGCTGAAGCTGGACGAACTGCTGGAGGGTCCGACCCGGGAACGCTGGATGGTTCGCTACCAGAGCTTTGTCGATGCCGGCGTGCCTGAGCTGCTGGCGCGCATGGTCGCCGGTACCAGCCACCTCTACACGCTGCTGCCGATCATCGAAGCGGCTGATGTCACCGGCCATGAGCCGGCGCAGGTGGCCAAGGCGTTCTTCGCCGTGGGCAGCGCCCTGGACCTGACCTGGTATCTGCAGGAAATCAGCAACCTGCCGGTGGAGAACAACTGGCAGGCGCTGGCGCGTGAGGCGTTCCGTGACGACATCGACCTGCAGCAGCGGGCGATCACCATTTCTGTGCTGCAGATGGTCGATGCACCGCAGGACATGGACGCCCGGGTGGCGTTGTGGGCCGAGCAGCACCGGGTGATGGTGGAGCGCTGGCGTGCCATGCTGGACGACCTGCGCAGTGCCACAGGGCACGACTATGCGATGTACGCGGTGGCCAACCGCGAACTGGTCGACCTGGCCATGAGCGGGCAGGCGACCGTGTTGCCGTCCTGATGGTGAAGCTGCACTGAAAAAGCCCCGGCAGTGATGCCGGGGCTTTTTCGTTCGCCGTCACGGTTGCAGCGCCTGTGAGGCCGAGCGCCGCTAACGCGGCGCATCGCGAGCTGCGCTCGCTCCTACGTCTGTTTCGGGCCAGTCACGCCTGTGACAGTCGCGCGCGACCACCAGGTGGGTGCGACACGATACCCCGTCCTGCGCTAAGGGGTACGCGCGCAAATGCCCCAGGAATAATTGGCCCGAAACAAACGTAGGAGCGAGCGCAGCTCGCGATGCGCCGCGCGGGCGGCGCTCGATCTTATAGGCGCAGCCCCTGTTGCGGCGAACACCAGCTGGCCCTCAGACAATCTCGCCGTGGACCTACATCGAAGCATGTGAATGCAAAACGGTTCGCCCAGGCTTACTTGAACCTGCGTTCCACGCCTTTCTCCACCAGAATCTTCGCCGAAATCTCTTCAACCGAAAAATGCGTGGAATTGATGTTCGGGATGTTCTCCCGGCGGAACAGGCTCTCGACCTCCCGCACCTCGAACTCGCACTGGGCAAAGCTTGAGTAACGGCTGTTGGGCTTGCGCTCGTGGCGTATGGCGGTGAGGCGGTCGGGGTCAATAGTCAGGCCGAACAGCTTGTTATGGTGCTTTTTCAGCACCGGTGGCAGCTGCAGGCGCTCCATGTCGTCTTCGGTGAGCGGGTAGTTGGCTGCACGAATGCCGAACTGCATGGCCATGTACAGGCAGGTGGGCGTTTTGCCGCAGCGCGACACGCCCACCAGGATCAGGTCGGCCTTGTCGTAATAGTGGGTACGTGCGCCATCGTCGTTGTCCAGGGCGAAGTTGACCGCCTCGATGCGCTCCATGTAGTTGGAATTGCCGCCGATCGAGTGGGATTTGCCCACCGAATAGGACGAGTGGGCGGTCAGCTCCTGCTCCAGCGGCGACAGGAACGATGAAAAGATATCGATCATGAAACCGTTGGAGGTGGCCAGGATCTCGCGAATGTCCTGGTTGACGATGGTGTCGAAGATGATGGGGCGAACGCCGTCACGTTCGGCAGCGGTATTGATCTGCTGCACCATGCTGCGGGCTTTTTCAGGCGAGTCTATGTACGGACGGGTGAATTTGTTGAACGGTATGCTCTCGAATTGCGCGAGCAGACTCTGGCCCAGGGTTTCGGCAGTGATGCCGGTGCCGTCGGAGATGAAGAACGCGGTTCGTTTCATTTGCGATCTGGGCCTTAAGATGATGACGTTTCTTGGATATGATAAGTTCGCTTTGCCGAATGCGGCTGTTGGCATTCTCACTTATTTTCCAGGTACAGGCCACAAGCGTCCGGCCCAGTCAACGATGGCAGGCGGCGCCCTTGAGCTTTTCCAATACAGTTAGTGGAGAGATCACCTTGGTAGAGTACGTAGTTTCCCTCGAAAAGCTCGGCGTCCATGATGTGGAGCATGTGGGGGGCAAGAACGCATCCCTGGGCGAGATGATCAGCAATCTTGCCGGTGCCGGCGTGTCCGTGCCGGGCGGCTTTGCCACTACGGCTCAGGCGTACCGTGACTTTCTCGAGCAGAGCGGCCTGAACGACCAGATCCACGCTGCGCTGGACGCCCTGGACGTAGACGATGTCAATGCCCTGGCCAAGACCGGTGCGCAGATCCGCCAGTGGGTGATGGATGCGCAATTTCCGGCCCGCCTGGATGCCGAGATCCGCACCGCCTTCGCCGAAATGTCCAAGGGCAACGACAACATGGCGGTGGCCGTGCGCTCGTCGGCCACTGCCGAAGACCTGCCAGACGCCTCGTTTGCTGGCCAGCAGGAAACCTTCCTCAACATCCGCGGTGTCGACAACGTCATCCGTGCGGCCAAGGAAGTGTTCGCCTCGCTGTTCAACGACCGCGCCATCGCCTACCGCGTGCACCAGGGCTTCGACCACAAGCTGGTAGCCCTGTCGGCCGGCGTGCAGCGCATGGTGCGCTCGGAAACCGGTACCGCCGGCGTGATGTTCACCCTCGACACCGAGTCCGGCTTCCGTGACGTGGTGTTCATTACCGGCGCCTACGGCCTGGGCGAAACCGTGGTGCAGGGTGCGGTGAACCCTGACGAATTCTACGTGCACAAGAACACCCTGCAGGCCGGCCGCCCGGCCATCCTGCGTCGCAACCTGGGCAGCAAGGCCATCAAGATGATCTACGGCGACGAGGCCAAGGCCGGTCGTTCGGTGAAAACCGTCGACGTGGACCGGGCCGAGCGTGCGCGCTTCTGCCTGAGCGATGCCGAGGTAAACGAGCTGGCCAAGCAGGCCATGATCATCGAACAGCACTACCAGCGCCCGATGGACATCGAATGGGCCAAGGACGGTGATGACGGCCAGCTGTATATCGTTCAGGCGCGCCCTGAAACGGTCAAGAGCCGTTCCAGCGCCAACGTGATGGAGCGCTACCTGCTGAAAGAGAAAGGCACCGTACTGGTCGAAGGCCGTGCCATTGGCCAGCGCATTGGTGCAGGCAAGGTTCGCGTCATCAATGACGTGTCCGAAATGGACAAGGTACAGCCGGGTGATGTGCTGGTTTCCGACATGACCGACCCGGACTGGGAGCCGGTGATGAAGCGCGCCAGTGCCATCGTCACCAACCGTGGCGGGCGTACCTGCCACGCCGCGATCATTGCCCGTGAGCTGGGTATTCCGGCGGTGGTCGGGTGCGGCAATGCCACGCAGATCCTCAAGGACGGCCAGGGTGTGACGGTTTCCTGCGCTGAGGGCGACACCGGTTTCATCTTCGAGGGCGAGCTGGGCTTCGATATCAAGCAGAACTCGGTCGATGCCATGCCCGAGCTGCCATTCAAGATCATGATGAACGTCGGCAACCCCGATCGTGCTTTCGACTTCGCCCAGTTGCCAAACGCCGGTGTGGGTCTGGCACGTCTGGAGTTCATCATCAACCGCATGATCGGCGTGCACCCCAAGGCCTTGCTGAACTACGCCGGGTTGCCGCCCGAGCTCAAAGACAGCGTCGACAAACGCATCGCCGGCTACGATGACCCGGTCGGCTTCTACGTCGAGAAGCTGGTTGAAGGCATCAGCACCCTGGCAGCGGCGTTCTACCCGAAAAAGGTCATCGTGCGCCTGTCGGACTTCAAGTCCAACGAGTACGCCAACCTGATCGGTGGCAAGCTGTACGAGCCGGAAGAAGAGAACCCGATGCTGGGCTTCCGCGGTGCCTCGCGCTACATCAGCGAAGCCTTCCGTGACTGCTTCGAGCTCGAGTGCCGTGCGCTCAAGCGGGTGCGCAACGAGATGGGCCTGACCAACGTCGAGATCATGGTGCCGTTCGTGCGCACCCTTGGTGAAGCGAGCCAGGTGGTCGACCTGCTGGCCGAGAATGGCCTGGCCCGTGGCGATAACGGCCTGCGCGTGATCATGATGTGCGAGCTGCCGTCCAACGCCATTCTGGCCGACGAGTTCCTCGAGTATTTCGACGGCTTCTCGATCGGTTCCAACGACCTGACCCAGCTGACCTTGGGCCTGGACCGCGACTCGGGCATCATTGCCCACCTGTTCGATGAGCGTAACCCCGCGGTGAAAAAGCTGCTGGCCAATGCCATTGCTGCGTGCAACAAGGCCGGCAAGTACATCGGCATCTGTGGTCAGGGCCCATCGGACCACCCGGACCTGGCCAAATGGCTGATGGAGCAGGGCATCGACAGCGTGTCGCTGAACCCGGACTCGGTGCTCGAAACCTGGTTCTACCTGGCCGAAGGCCAGGGCGCAGCCTGATCCAACGAAACGCGGGGCAGCGTCTGGCGTAGCCCCGCCTGGTATTTCCAGGGCGAGTTCCAGCAATGGATCCCGCCCTTTTTTGTGCACCAAGCCATCTGACCTTATGCAAAGCAGCAGCACTCTTTTTCCCGTGGCCTTGCTCAGTGCCGAGCGCCGCGGTGATCTCAGCGAAGACGTCTACCGAATCAAAGCCGGCAATGGCCCCGACCCCACCGTAGAATTGGCGGTAACGCGCCTGGGGCTGGCGGACCAGCGCGTGGTCCAGGGCATCCCGATCATTCTGCTGCACGGCAGCTTCTCCAATCGGCGCTTCTGGTACTCGCCCAAAGGCCTCGGCCTGGGCGCCTACCTGGCGCGCGCCGGCTTCGACGTGTGGATCCCGGAAATGCGAGGGCATGGCCTGTCACCGCGCAACCGTGACTGGTCACATAACTGCGTCGCCGCCTATGCCCGCGATGACTTGCCGGCCATTGCCGCATTCGTGCGCGAGCAGGCAGGGCAGGTGCCCTACTGGGTAGGCCACTCCCTGGGTGGGACCACGCTGGCAGCGGCACTGGGTGGCGGGTTCTTGAGTGAGGGGCAGGTGGCTGGGGTGGCACTGTTCGGCACCCAGGTCAGCCGCCGCTACTGGCCATTGAAACTCCCGCCTGTGGTGTGGGGTGCAAAAATGCTGCTCAGGCGCTGGGGGCAGTTATCCGGCCCGCGTTTCAAGCGCGGGCCGGAGGACGAACCCATCGGCCTGGCGTTCGAAAGCCTGCGCTGGCATGGCCTGTTCGGCCGCTTTGGCGACAAGCACCAGGATTGGTGGGCCGGGCTTGCCCAGGTGAAGGTGCCGCTGCTGGCCGTTGCCGGTGCGGCCGACGCGCAAGACCCCGTGTGGGCCTGCCGCCAGCTGTTCGCGCAATGGGGCGATGCCCGCAAGCAGTTCATTTGCCTGGGGCCTGAAGAGGGGTTCGAAGCCTTCGGGCATGTCGACATGCTAGTGAGCAAGGCGGCGCAGGCACAGGTATGGCCGCTGGTGGCGCGCTGGCTGCGTGAATCGCCTGCGGCGGTGCAGCGCGCTTGCGACGTATCGCAGCCCTTGACCGCCAGCTGACCGGTGCTCGGTAGTGTTTGCGGCGTCACCGCAGGCAACACATGACTGTGCGGTCCGGGATGACTGCGGCGGCCTCGGCGGTGTAGCCTTGGCCGATACCCGTTTTCGTTGTGACTGACAGGAGCTTCCCATGCAGCATTACGTAACGCCTGACCTGTGTGACGCCTACCCCGACCTGGTGCAGGTGCTGGAACCGATGTTCAGCAATTTTGGCGGCCGTGATTCCTTCGGTGGCCAGATCGTCACCATCAAGTGCTTCGAGGACAACTCACTGGTCCGGGAGCAAGTGGACCTCGATGGCAAGGGCAAGGTGCTGGTGGTGGACGGCGGCGGCTCGCTGCGCCGCGCACTGCTGGGTGACATGCTCGCGGAAAAGGCTGCAAAGAACGGTTGGGAGGGCCTGGTCATCTACGGCTGCGTGCGCGATGTCGACGTGCTGATCCAGACCGACGTCGGCGTGCAGGCGCTGGCCAGCCACCCGATGAAAACCGACAAGCGAGGCATCGGCGACCTGAACGTGGCCGTCACATTCGCAGGCGTCACGTTCCGCCCGGGTGAGTATGTCTATGCCGACAACAATGGCGTGCTGGTTTCGCCTGGCCCGCTGCAGATGCCGGAATGACGCGCCACGCGCGCTGATGGAGCTTTGATGTTCGAGGAAGACAACGCGCAGTGGGGGCTCGTGCACGCCCTGGTGCTCGATGGTAAAGGTGGCGCACATACGATTGCCCGTACCGAACTGAATGCGCTGCAGCTGCAGCCGGAGCAGAGCCTGTGGCTGCACTGGGACCGCAGCCACCCCCAGACCCGCTCCTGGCTGATGCGCGAGAGTGGCCTGAGCGAGTTCGCCTGCGAGCTGCTGCTTGAAGAAAACACCCGGCCGCGCCTGCTGCCGATGGCGGACGAGCAGCTGTTGCTGTTCTTGCGAGGGGTAAACCTGAACCCCGGTGCCGAACCGGAAGACATGGTATCGGTGCGCATCTTCGCCCAGGCCCAGCGGGTGATATCCCTGCGGCTGCGGCCGCTTCGCGCCAGCGACGAAATCTTGCAACTGCTGGAACAGGGGAGGGGGCCGAAGTCGGCCTCCGAACTGCTGTTGCTCATGGGTGAGTTGCTGACTGAAAAGGTCCAGGGGCTGGTCAGCGACCTGGCCGAACTGGTAGACGTGGAAGAAGAAAAGGTGGAGTCCGACGAGCGGCATACACCTGAGCAAGGCAGTTTGCAGCAGATCCGTCGGCGTGCGGCTGGCCTGCGACGCTTCCTGGCGCCCCAGCGGGATATCTATGCGCACCTGTCCCGCAGTAAGTGGGCGTGGTTCGCCGATGCCGACGCCGACTACTGGAACGAGCTCAACAACAGCCTCATTCGCTACCTGGAGGAGCTGGAGCTGACCCGCGAGCGGGCAGCGCTGGTGCTGGAAAGCGAGGACCGGCGGCGCAGCGAGCGGATGAACCGCACCATGTACCGCTTTGGCATCATTACCTGCATCTTCCTGCCCATGAGCTTCATTACTGGGCTGTTGGGTATCAACGTGGGTGGCATTCCTGGTGCTCAGAACCCTTATGGCTTCCTGTTCGCGTGCCTTGTCGTGCTTGGGCTTGCGGTCGGGCAATGGTGGCTGTTCAGGCGGCTGCAATGGGTGTGACAGATGCGTCTGGGGCCGTGCTGGCGACGCCGGTTGTGACCCACTGGCCGGCGGCCTCGTCTCTTGCTGATACTGCGCGAGGTGCCCATGCACGATCCGTTTGAACAATCCCTGCGTGACCTGCTCAAGGCGTCACCCTCCGGCAACGATCGCCATGACAGCGACGACGCTGCCTGCCTGGGTCGTGTGCTGAAAACCGCCAACCGTCAGGTGGGTGCCGGTGACCTGTTCAGCCTGCTTGGCCGCTGGAGCCAGGCGCTGCTCATCGCCGTCAACAATGGCTCGGCGCATGTGGCGCCGGTGCGCAGACATTCTTCCCGCAACGCTGCCAACGGCAGCAAAGCAGATAAGGCCGATTGAATATGGAACTCGATCTCTGGACCCAGAGCCTGGTCACCGCGATGACTGCCCTTTGGACCAAAGTGGCGAACTTCATCCCTAACCTGTTTGGCGCACTGGTCGTGGTATTGCTCGGCTTTGTCGTGGCCAAGCTGCTCGACACGCTGCTTTCCAAGCTGTTGGCCAAATTTGGCCTGGACCGCCTGATGGGCGGAACCGGCTTGACCAAGATGCTGGGCCGGGTGGGCATTCAGGTGCCCATCTCCACCCTGATCGGCAAGATCGTCTACTGGTTCGTGCTGCTGGTATTCCTGGTGTCGGCCGCCGAGTCCCTGGGCCTGGAGCGTGTGTCGGCAACACTCGACATGCTCGCCCTGTACCTGCCCAAGGTGTTCGGCGCAGCCCTGGTGCTGCTCGCCGGGGTGCTGCTGGCCCAGGTGGCCAACGGGCTGGTGCGTGGCGCTGCCGAAGGCATCGGCCTCGAATACTCCGCAGGCCTGGGACGCATTACCCAGGGCCTGGTGATCATCATCAGCATTTCCGTCGCGATCAGCCAGCTGGAGGTCAAGACCGATCTGCTCAACCACGTGATCGTTATTGGCCTGATTACCGTTGGTCTGGCCGTGGCGCTCGCCATGGGCCTGGGCAGCCGCGAGATTGCCGGGCAAATCATCGCCGGCATCTATGTGCGCGAGCTGTTCCAGGTAGGCCAGCACGTGCGGATTGGCGAGGTCGAAGGGCACATCGAGGAAATCGGCACGGTCAAGACAACCTTGCTCACTGATGAAGGCGAGCTGGTGTCACTGTCCAACCGTGCGTTGCTGGAGCAGCGGGTCAATAGCCGCTGAGCGCCCAAAGCTGTTAATGTATGCCGCCGCGAAAACAGACCTGATGGGGTTTCGCGGCGACATTGACCTGACTGTCGGCCAGATCCGTTTTGAATAAAGTGCCTTCGCCGCCCATGCGTTATGAACCCCGCGAGCTCACAGACGAAGAGTTGGTGGCGCGATCGCATGAGGAGCTGTACCACGTTACGCGCGCCTATGAGGAGCTCATGCGGCGCTACCAGCGAACCCTGTTCAACGTGTGTGCACGTTATTTGGGGAACGACCGTGACGCCGACGATGTCTGTCAGGAAGTGATGCTGAAGGTGCTGTACGGCCTGAAGAATTTCGAAGGGAAATCCAAGTTCAAGACCTGGTTGTATAGCATCACCTACAACGAGTGCATCACGCAGTACCGCAAGGAGCGTCGCAAGCGTCGACTGATGGATGCGTTGAGTCTCGACCCTGTTGAAGAGGCGTCCGAGGACAAGGCGCCGAAAGCCGAAGAAAAAGGGGGCCTGGATAAGTGGCTGGTTCATGTGAACCCGATTGACCGTGAAATCCTGGTGCTGCGCTTTGTCGCAGAACTGGAGTTCCAGGAAATCGCCGATATCATGCACATGGGCTTGAGCGCAACCAAAATGCGTTACAAGCGTGCGCTCGACAAGCTTCGAGAGAAATTTGCCGGTCTCGATGAAACTTAGTGGCCAGCAAATATCTCTAACCAACCGGCGAGTTCTGCTAGACTTGCCGTCGAGTTGTCCCCCTTGTTTTTGGTGGGACTGCTTAACTATCACCAGATGGGGATTTAACGGATGAAACTGAAAAACACCTTGGGCTTGGCCATTGGTTCGCTCGTAGCCGCCACTTCGATTGGCGCTATGGCACAAGGTCAAGGCGCCGTCGAGACTGAAATCTTCTACAAGAAAGAATTCTTCGACAGCCAGCGCGACTTCAAAAACGACGGTAACCTGTTCGGCGGTTCGATCGGTTACTTCCTGACCGACGACGTCGAGCTGCGTCTGGGCTACGACGAAGTCCACAACGCTCGTGGCGACGACGGCAAGAACATCAAGGGCTCCAACACTGCCCTGGACGCCGTTTACCACTTCAACAACCCGTACGACGCTATCCGTCCGTACGTTTCCGCTGGTTTCTCGCACCAGTCGATCGGCCAGACCGGCCGTGGTGGTCGTAACCACTCCACCTTCGCCAACGTTGGCGCAGGCGCCAAGTGGTACATCACTGACATGTTCTACGCCCGTGCCGGCGTAGAAGCTCAGTACAACATCGACCAGGGCGACACCGAGTGGGCACCTAGCGTTGGTGTTGGTCTGAACTTCGGCGGTAGCCCGAAAAACCAAGCTGCTCCAGCACCTGCTCCAGTAGCTGAAGTGTGCACCGACTCCGACAACGACGGCGTTTGCGACAACGTTGACAAGTGCCCGGACACCCCGGCCAACGTCACTGTTGACGCCGATGGCTGCCCAGCTGTTGCTGAAGTCGTTCGCGTTGAGCTGGACGTCAAGTTCGACTTCGACAAGTCGGTCGTCAAGCCTAACAGCTACGGCGACATCAAAAACCTGGCTGACTTCATGAAGCAGTACCCACAAACCACCACCGTGGTTGAAGGTCACACTGACTCCGTGGGTCCAGACGCTTACAACCAGAAGCTGTCCGAGCGTCGTGCCAACGCTGTCAAGCAAGTCCTGACCCAGCAGTACGGCGTAGAATCCAGCCGTGTTGACTCGGTTGGCTACGGCGAAACCCGTCCGGTTGCTGACAACGCCACCGAAGAAGGCCGTGCTATCAACCGTCGCGTTGAAGCTCAGGTAGAAGCCCAGGCCAAGTAATTGGTTTGAAGCTTCATGAAAAACCCGGCTCAGGCCGGGTTTTTCTTTGCCTGCCTGTAATGTGTGATTGGCGCGCAGGCGAGTGGGCGGGTGAGCAGGCATTCGGGCCACGATGTGCTGTCCTGTGAGGCCTTCGCTGGCTATAATCGCCCCTCACCCATACCCCGAGCCTTGCCCGCCCATGTATAACCTGGCCCGCCAGCTGCTGTTCAAGCTTTCCCCGGAAACCTCTCACGACCTGTCACTGGACCTGATCGGTGCAGGTGGCCGCCTGGGGCTCAACGGTAAGCTATGTAAACAGCCAGCAGCGTTGCCGGTGACCGTGATGGGCCTGAACTTCGCCAACCCGGTCGGCCTGGCTGCAGGCCTGGACAAGAATGGCACGGCCATCGATGGCTTCGCCCAGCTTGGCTTCGGCTTTGTCGAGGTCGGTACGGTTACCCCGCGCCCACAGCCGGGTAATCCCAAGCCCAGGCTGTTCCGCCTGCCTGAAGCCACTGCCATCATCAACCGCATGGGCTTCAACAACCTGGGTGTCGACCATTTGCTGGCGCGCGTGCGTGCTGCGCGGTACCGCGGTGTGCTGGGCATCAATATCGGCAAGAACTTCGATACACCGGTTGAACGCGCCGTGGATGATTACCTCATCTGCCTGGGCAAGGTGTACAACGCGGCCAGCTATATCACCGTCAACGTCAGCTCGCCCAATACACCCGGCCTGCGCAGCCTGCAGTTCGGTGATTCACTCAAGCAATTGCTCGATGCCTTGGCCGAGCGCCGTGAGCAATTGGCGTCGGCAAGTGGCAAGCGTGTGCCGCTGGCTATCAAGATCGCACCGGACATGAACGACGAAGAGACTGCACTGGTGGCCGCTGCGCTGGTTGCGTCGGGCATGGATGCAGTGATCGCCACCAACACCACACTGGGCCGTGAGGGCGTCGAAGCGTTGCCGTATGGCGCTGAGGCGGGCGGGTTGTCGGGTGCTCCGGTTTTGCAGAAGAGCACGCATATCGTCAAGGTGCTAGCAGGGGAGTTGGGTGGCAAGTTGCCCATCATCGCGGCGGGCGGTATCACCGAGGGCCGGCATGCGGCTGAGAAAATCGCTGCGGGGGCCAGCCTGGTTCAGGTCTATTCCGGCTTCATCTACAAGGGCCCGGCGCTTGTGCGCGAGGCGGTCGATGCCATAGCAGCCATGCCCCGGCCTTGAATGGCCCAAAAGAAGGGCCCCTTGAAGGGGCCCCTGGGCCTCAGCCCGCCGCCCGGATGGGGCGTGCATGGTAAATCGAATTCAGCGTCCTCGATCAGCCAACGGCGTGATTTTCGTTGAGTCTATGGATGCCAGCGGTGCCCGTCATGCCGTCCCAGTTATCGCCGCGGCCCTCCCGCCAGCCGTTGATCCAGGCTTGGCGCACAGAAGGAAGATTGAAGGGGCAAAGCTCGCGGGATTTGCCGGTGACCCCGTATTGGTAGCCACGTGAATATGCTCTTTCCAACGGATCACGCTTAAGTCTTCTCATAGGGTGTTGCCCTCACTTGTTGACTGTAATGTCCCGTCGGCCTCCAAGAGGCCGGGCAGAATCGTTCTGCCGGTGTTCGCTCGCTGCCGGCGTCGCGAGCGTGTTGTGCCGCCTCGTTGCGAAGCAGCCTGAGACCAGTTCTAACCAATGCAGGACAGCGTGTGAATGATCGATTTGTCATAAGCACGTAACCTTTCCAAGGGTCAGGGGATAAGTAAATAAATGCGACTCAACCTTATTTGGCCTTGAGGCCGGTATGACCGGGGTTTGCTGAACGTTGACGTCATTTTGCCACCGCTGTTGGCGGTGCCAGGAAATATCTTGAAATGCGACGAAGGGTCACATGTGCCCCTGACGTTGCCAGAATTTTACGTACTGCCTGATGATCTAAGCTGTCTTTGCCCCGTGGCCAAGCGCGCATCCATCAGGCGGCCCGGCCCTAGTGGCACCCAAGGGGGTGTGCAGGGCCACCCGCAAGCCTGTTGGAAAGGTTTGCGGGCAAACATCGCGGGGTGATGCGTTGCCCCGTCTGTCAAATAGCCCAAGGCTCTGGATTACTCATGTCGGACCGTTTCGAACTCTACCTCACCTGTCCCAAAGGCCTGGAAGGGCTGCTCGCTGAAGAGGCGCGTGGCCTTGGCCTTGAAGAGGTGCGCGAACACACCTCGGCCATTCGCGGCGCCGCCGACATGGAAACCGCCTACCGCCTGTGCCTGTGGTCGCGCCTGGCCAACCGTGTGTTGCTGGTCCTCAAGCGTTTTTCCATGAAGAACGCTGATGACCTTTATGATGGGGTACACGCCGTGGACTGGGCCGACCACCTGGCTGCCGATGGCACGCTGGCGGTGGAGTTCAGCGGCCACGGGTCGGGTATCGACAACACCCACTTTGGCGCCCTCAAGGTCAAGGACGCCATTGTCGACAAGTTGCGCAACCGCGATGGGCTGCGCCCTTCTGTAGAGAAGATCGACCCTGACGTGCGCGTGCACCTGCGCCTTGACCGTGGCGAGGCCATCCTTTCCCTTGACCTTTCCGGCCACAGCCTGCACCAGCGGGGCTACCGCCTGCAGCAGGGCGCTGCGCCGCTGAAAGAAAACCTGGCGGCCGCGGTGCTGATACGTGCCGGCTGGCCGCGCATCGCCGCTGAGGGCGGCGCGCTGGCTGACCCGATGTGTGGCGTGGGCACGTTTCTGGTGGAAGCCGCAATGATCGCTGCCGACATTGCACCTAACCTCAAGCGTGAACGCTGGGGCTTCACGGCCTGGTTGGGCCATGTGCCGGCGTTGTGGCGCAAGGTTCACGAGCAGGGCCAGGCCCGCGCCGAGGCTGGGCTGGCCAAGCCGCCGCTGTGGATCCGTGGCTATGAAGCCGACCCGCGGCTGATTCAGCCCGGTCGCAATAACGTCGAGCGTGCCGGCCTCAGCGACTGGGTGAAGATCTACCAGGGTGAGGTCAGTACCTTCGAGCCGCGCCCGGACCAGAACCAGAAGGGCCTGGTGATCAGTAACCCGCCGTATGGCGAGCGCCTGGGTGACGAGGCCAGCCTGCTGTATCTCTACCAGAACCTGGGCGAACGCCTGCGGCAGGCGTGCATGGGCTGGGAAGCGGCGGTCTTTACCGGTGCCCCGCAGCTCGGCAAGCGCATGGGTTTGCGTAGCCACAAGCAATACGCGTTCTGGAACGGCGCCTTGCCGTGCAAGCTGCTGCTGTTGAAAGTGCAGCCTGACCAGTTCGTGACGGGTGAGCGTCGTGAACCCGGCGTAGACGCAGCGCCGGAACATGCGCAGGCGCCGCAGGCCAGTGAGCCGGCGCGCTTGTCTGAAGGCGCGCAGATGTTTGCCAACCGGCTGCAGAAAAACCTCCGCCAGCTTGGCAAGTGGGCGCGTCGCGAGCAGGTCAGTTGCTACCGCCTGTACGATGCCGACATGCCTGAATATGCACTGGCGGTAGACCTGTACGAAGACTGGGTGCATGTGCAGGAGTATGCTGCGCCCAAGTCCGTTGACCCGGATAAAGCGCAAGCGCGCTTGCTGGATGCGCTGGCGGCCATTCCTCAGGCACTGGGCATTTCGCCGCAGCGTGTGGTACTCAAGCGCCGTGAGCGCCAGAGCGGTACACGCCAGTATGAGCGCCAGGCTACTGAAGGCCGCTTCCAGGAAGTCACGGAGGGTGGGGTGAAGTTGTTGGTCAACCTGACCGACTACCTCGACACTGGCCTGTTCCTCGACCACCGCCCCATGCGCCTGCGCATTCAGCGTGAGGCGGCCGGCAAGCGTTTCCTGAACCTGTTCTGCTATACCGCGACCGCAACCGTACACGCGGCCAAGGGCGGCGCACGCAGCACCACCAGCGTGGACTTGTCCAAAACGTATCTGGACTGGGCGCGGCGCAACCTGGCACTGAACGGTTTTTCAGAACGTAATCGCCTGGCCCAGGGTGACGTGATGGCTTGGCTGGAAGCCGAGCGCGAAAGCTACGACCTGATCTTCATCGACCCGCCGACCTTCTCCAACTCCAAGCGTATGGAAGGGGTATTTGATGTGCAGCGTGACCACGTTCAGTTACTGGACCTGGCCATGGCGCGCCTGGCGCCAGGCGGTGTGCTGTACTTCTCCAACAACTTCCGCAAGTTCCAGCTGGACGAGCACTTGACGGCGCGCTATGCGGTGGAGGAAATCACGGCACAGACCCTTGACCCTGACTTCGCGCGCAACAACCGTATTCACCGGGCCTGGCGCTTGCAACTGCGGTAAACCCGGGTGACGCCGGGCCCCATCAGCGGGGCCCGGCACTGCGGTATCAGTTGGCCGCCGTACCGTTGGTCAGCTTTGGCTGGCGGTACAGGTCGAGCAGTACCTGGTCGAGTACCTGGGAGGCGCCCCACGGTTTAGGGTCGTTCAGGATCGCCGACACCGCCCAGGTGTGGCCGTTGCTGTCGCGGCTGAAACCCGCAATGGCCCGTACCGTATTGAGCGTGCCGGTCTTGATGTGGCCTTCGCCGGCCATGGCCGTACGCTTGAGGCGCTTGCGCATGGTGCCATCCATGCCCACCAGTGGCATCGAACTCATGAACTCTGCAGCGTAGGGGCTGTGCCAGGCGGCCTGCAGCATGGCCGCCATTTCCCGTGTGCTGACCCGCTCGGCGCGGGACAGGCCAGAGCCGTTTTCCATCACCAGATGCGGGGCGGTGATCCCTTTCTTGGCCAGCCATTGGCGCACCACACGTTGCGCAGCGCGGGCGTCATCGCCATCGGCATCGGTACGGAACTGCGCGCCCAGGCTCAGGAACAGCTGCTGAGCCATGGTGTTGTTGCTGTATTTGTTGATGTCGCGGATCACTTCCACCAGGTCTGGCGAAAATGCGCGCGCCAGCAGGCGGGCGCTTTTGGGGACGTTTTCGACGCGGTTGCCGCCCTGGATGGTCCCGCCCAGTTCTGCCCAGATGGCGCGCACGGCGCCTGCAGCGTAAGTGGGGTGATCGAGCAGCGACAGGTAGGTTTGCGAGTTGCAGCCGTCGCCCAGTTGGCCGCTGACCGTGACGCTGATGCCGTCGGCCTGGGGTACCGGGTTGTAGCGTACGTCGCCTGCGCAGTTCTTCGACGTCACCGCCTTGACCTGGTTGTCGATGCGAATACTGGCGATGGGCGGCTCAACCGCGATGGTGACCTTGCCGCCATCGTTGCGGGCCACGAACCGCAGCGCCTTGAGGTTGATTAGCAGCGAGTCGGGCTTGACCAGGAACGGCTTGTTCTGATCACCACCGTCGTCATTGAACTGCGGCAGGTTAGGTTGCACGAAGTGGCTGCGGTCCAGTACCAGGTCGCCGGTGATGGTGCGCACGCCATTGGCACGCAGGTCACGCATCAGCAGCCACAGCTTTTCCATGTTCAACTTCGGGTCACCGCCACCTTTAAGGTACAGGTTGCCGTTGAGCACGCCATTGCTGAGAGGGCCATCCGTGTAGAACTCGGTTTTCCACTGGTACGTGGGGCCGAGCAGCTCAAGGGCTGCATAGGTGGTGACCAGCTTCATGGTCGACGCCGGGTTGACCGACACATCGGCGTTGAACACCGTGGCGGTACCGGGCCCATCCAGCGGCAGCATGACCAGCGACAGGGCATTGTCCTGGAGTTTGTTGGCCTTGAGGGCCTGCTGCACTTTGGCGGGCAGGGTGGTATTGACGGCAGCAGCCTGGCTGGACAGTGCAAACGGCAGCAGCAAGCCGGCGAGAACGAGGGGGCGAAGCGTTTTGATCATGATAGATGGATACCCTACAACGAGGAGAAAGGGCATTGGGGCGATAAGAAGATGATGGCCCCAGGATTAAAGAATACGCATTATGCCCCAAGCGTTGCCTGGTTGGGTCAGGTTCGATGCACGCTGTATGCAAAGTCGGGTCATATAAACGAGTTGGGGCCGCTTCGCGGCACATCGCCGGCAAGCCAGCCCCTGCAAGGTTCGTGGGGAACCCGTGGGGGCCGGTTTGCCGGCGATGGCTGCAAAGCAGCCCCACATGCACACCTGGATGTTGCTACAGGTCGTGCGCTGCGATCACGTCAGGCAGGGATTATTCTGCCTTGTTGATCGGCTTTTCCGGGTACCAGGCATCCAGCAGCGGGCTGACTTCGACTTTGGTCAGTTCGCTGCGGCCTTTGAGCCAGGACTCTACGGCAGCACGCTGTTCTTCGCTGACCGAGCCACGTTTGACCGAGCACACCAGGCCGAAATCGTCACCGCCTACATAGTCCAGGCCATTGGCGTCCATGGCTTCTGCCAGGAACGCGTCGAGGAAAGCATCGATTGCCTGGTCATCCAGATCTTCCTTGAATTCCAGGTTCAGCTCGAAGCCCAATTCCTGAAACTCGTCGACACACAGCTTTTTGCGCAGACGACGGGAGCGGTTTGTGGCCATGAAACAATCCTCTTAGGTAATAACGCCGCGCAGTCTATCAGTTAACGCGCCCAGGTGCCTGCCTGCGTACAGGTTTCCAGATCCCGTGCGAGGGCCCGCTCAACCCTGCGCATATGGCGCGCAAGCGCCTGACGCTTGCGCCGCAGTTGCATAGGCGTAATGCCCGGGTGGTCCAGCGCTTCACAGGATTCCATCAGTTCACAGGCCTCAAGCATGCGTGCAGCGCTCAGCACTTTGTGTGCCTGCGCCGCGATGGCAGGGCCGTCGTGCTCAGGGTCTGCCGCCATCAAGGTGGCAAAGTCGGCCTGCAGGCTTTGCTGCAGCGCTTGCATGAACCGCAGGCGGTCTGCCGGGTCATGGCCCACGACGCCCGTGAGCCCGTCCAGGCGATAGGGCTTGGCGCGTGCTTTTTTTCGGTCAAGCGGCCGGATGCCGGCCAAGCGTTGGCTGAGGGTGCCCAGGCTGATCGGCTTCAGCAGGCAGTCATCCATGCCCGCGCTCAGGCATTTGCGCCGCACCTCCGGTTGCGCGTTGGCGGTGTAGCCAAGGATGGTACAGCGCGCTCGCCCGGTCGTGCGTTCTTCATTGCGTACCGCCGCCGCCAGTTGGTAACCGTTCATGTGGGGCATGTTGCAGTCGAGCACCAGCACGTCGAAGTCGCCTCCACGCCAGGTGGCGAGGCCTTCACGACCATCCCCCGCGCTGGTGTGCTCGATGCCCAGGTACCCCAGCTGCTGTGCCATCAGTTGCAGGTTGGCTGGGTGGTCATCGATCACCAGCACGCGCAAGCCTGGGTCTGGGACCACGAGCGGCTCGCTGACAGGGACTGGCTGGACTGCTGCGTCAACCCTGTGCAGCGGCATCTTCAACCGGACCTGTGTACCCACCCCCTCCAGGCTTTTGATGGCCAGGTCACCGCCCATCATTTCACACAGGTTCCGGCAGATGGTCAGCCCCAGGCCCGTCCCGGCACGGGCCCCCTGGCTGTGAGGGTTGGCCTGCACGAACGGGTTGAACAGCCGCTGGATGTCCTCAGGTGGGATGCCGATGCCACTGTCACGCACTTCCAGGTCCAGCACACTGGCCCCGTCGGCGCCGTCTTGCAGGCTGACGCGGATACGTACATGGCCGTGCTCAGTGAATTTGATGGCATTGCTGACCAGGTTGGACAAGACCTGCTTGAAACGAAGTGGATCAAGCAGGGCGTGGCAGCGTGCGCCAGGCTCGATGATAACTTCGAGTGCCAGCCCTTTTTGCCGCGCCTGCCCTTCGAATATACGCCCCACGGACTCGACCAGTGCGGCCAGGTCAACCGCCTCGGGCACCAGGGTCAAGTGGCCGGACTCAATCCGGATGATGTCGAGGATATCGCCAATGAGGCCCAGCAGGTCTTTGGCTGAGTGGTAGGCCAGCTCCAGGGCGTTGCGGTCGACGCGGCCTTGATCGGCGCGTTTCACTGCCAGTTCGAGCATGCCGATCACCGCGTTCATGGGTGTGCGGATTTCATGGCTGATGGTGGCCAGGAAGGTGCTTTTGGCACGGTTTGCGTCATCGGCCTGCTGCTTTGCCTGACGCAGTTCGTTGACCAACTGGCGACGGTCGCTGATGTCGATCCACCCACCAATGATCCCCTGGACCTCGCCCAGGGAGTCGCGGTAGGGGAGAATCCAATGATAAATGGTGATCTCTCGGTCCTTGATGCGCAGCGGGCGGTCCATGATCATCGGCGAGCCGGCCGCCATGACCTTGCGGTAATCCGCCTGGATCTGCCGAGTCTGCTCGCAGTCGGCGAACAGGCTGTTCTCAAGCTGCTTGCCGATCACCTCTTCGGCGCTGGCCTGGACCGCTTCGAGATAGCTGTAGTTACAGCTTTGCAGGCAACCGCTGCGATCGCGCACATACATGGGGTGTGGCGTGCCGTTGAGCAGTGCCCGCATGAACGCCAGCTGATCGTTCAGTGCCCGGTCGGCCCGCTGACACTGGCGAATCTGGCAGCGTAACCGCGCATTCCAGAGCAGCGCGAGCAGCAGGAGCACTGCACTGGCCAGTACCACCGGCACGGCCAACCGACGCAATTCCCCGCTGCTGCCTTCGTCCTGCAGGCTGTAACCGCGCCAGCGGTTGTTGATGACCCCCAGTTCCTCTGGAGAGATGCTCAGCAGTGCCTTGTCCAGAATGGAGATCAACAGTTGCGAAGGGGCGCTGGTGGCCATGGCGAAGCTGGCAGGGTTGCGGCCAACCGTCGTACGGATGACCAGCTCAGGGTTGATTGCCAGTGCATGGTTGGCGTCGATCAGGGTGGTAATGACGGCATCGACGGCGCCACTGTTGAGCAGTGCCATCGAATAGAACGGGCTCTCGGTTTCCACCCAGCCTATTTCCGGGTAATAGCGCGAGAGCATGTCGTCCAGGCCGCTGTACCGGGTGATTGCAATGCGCTTGCCACGCATCTGGTCCAGTGATACTGGGGCTTGCTTCTGCTTGCGATTGACCAGCACATAAGTGCTTTCGAGGTAGGCGCGGCTTATCAGCAAGTCGCCTTCGGCCGGGCCACCGGTTGCCAGCGCAGCAATCACATCGGCGCGGCCATCCTTGATCCTGGAGAGCATGTCGGCGATGCCGCTGGCGCGCTCAACCTCAAAGCGCAGCCCGGTGCGCAGGCTGATCAGTTCGAGCAGGTCGGCGGTGATGCCGCGAAAATGCCCCGACCCATCGAAGTACGACAGTGGGGCAGCGGTGTCATCCACTGTGACACGCATCACGGGGTGGCGCTTCAGCCATTGGGCTTGCGCGCTGGTCAGCTGCAGCTTGCGATCGGTGAGCAGCAGGTCGCTGCCGGGGCTCCAGCGCTTGAAAATGCTCGAGCGAATGGCGGCGGGCTGGTTGTCCAGCACAGCGTTGACCAACCCCAGCAGCACTGCGTCCTGCTGACGCAGCGCGAAGCCGAACCCGAGCGCTTCATGCTTGCTGAAGCTCGCCATGCGCAAACGGGGCAGTTGCCCACGGCTGAGTTGGTAGTGGGTAGAAATGGTATCGCCGATAAACACATCGGCCTGGCCGAAGGCCACGGCGTTGAGTGCTTCGCTCGTGGACCCGAATGCCATGAGCTGCGCCTGAGGGTAGGCGCTGAGTACTTCCTTGCGCGGCAGGTAATGGTAGAGCATGGCCAGCCGCATGCCACCCAGCCCTGTGTCCAGTGCGCGCTGCTCGTCCTCACGGGTCACTAGCACTGGTTGGTCGATGGCGTACGCATGGGAGAGCCGCAACCCGTCATACACGGCGTCGTAACCGTTGGCACTGCCCAGTAGATCGATGTCGCCATCCTTCAGTGCTTGCAGGGCCGCTTGGCGGTCCGGGTAGCGCATGACGCGAACCGGCAGCCCCAGTGCGTCGCCGATCAGGCTCGCATACTCGGCAGTGAGGCCCTGGTAGTCACGGGCGCCGCTGCTGATGTCAAAGGGCGGGTAGTCGGGTGCCGAGGTACCCAGCACCAGTTCGTCGCGGCTGAGCAGCCACTGTTGCTGCTCAGGGGTGAATACCGGCTGCGCCGGCTGTGCAGTCGACCGTGCCAGCAGCGTATAGGGCGCCACCTCCCGCTGCTGTGCTTGGGTCAGGGCACCGGGCAGCAGGAGCACGAGCAGCAGACAGCAAGCGAGAAGGCGCACCATGCTGCCCTCAGACCAGTGCGTTGCGCTTGGCCACTTCGATCAGGTCGACCAATGTGTTGACTTGAAGTTTGTGCATCAGGCGCTTTTTATAGGTGCTGACAGTTTTGCTGCTCAGAAACATGCCCTTGGCAATGTCCTTGTTACTGCGCCCTTGGGCGAAAAGTTGCAATACCATCAACTCGCGGTCATTGACGTGGCGCAGAAGTTCGAGGTCGTTATCGGCAGTGTGTGGGTGTTTGATCGCCTGGCTGGGGAAATAGTTATAGCCTGCCAGCACGGCCTTGATTGCGCTGAGCAACTCGCCCAGGTCTTCCTGCTTGCACACGTACCCGGCCGCGCCGGAATGCATGCAGCGCACGGCAAACAGTGCAGGTGATTGCGCAGTGAGAACCAGCACCTTCAAGGGCAGTGCCATGGACTGGAAACGCGCCAGCACCTCCAGCCCGTCAAGCTTGGGGATGCTGATGTCGAGAATGACCAGGTCGGGTGTGGTCTCGCGAATCATCTGCATGGCGTCGACGCCGTTGTCCGATTCCCCGACGACCCGGTAATTCTGGTTTTCCAGAAGCATACGAACGGCCAACCGGATGACGGGATGATCGTCGACGATAAATATGGAGTGCATGTTCAACTTCCCTGCGTTCTATGAGGGTGACAGGCGGCACCTTATCGCAGATGGAAGTCGTGGGTAACGTGAGGATTGCCCATTCTTTGTTTATGGGAAACGGCTTACAGGATAAAACAAAAGGGGCTACGTAACAGCCGATTAATTGAGGAGGTCAAAAGGTGTTTGGTAACTTTTCATTGGAATTTATGCTCGATGTTTAATAGTGCGCTCAAGTTGTAGGAAGTTTCCTAGCTGGAGCCTGCGGCACGGCCGTGCCACGCCGCAGGGGCCCTGCCTTACGGCGGGCCTGAGCGCCCCGTCATCTCCCGTGCCATTTCGCTGGCGTAGCTGTCCGTCATGCCCGCGATGAAGTCGATCATGCGCAAGAAAGCGCCATACAGCGAGCCGTGAGGGTCGGGTGCATTACTGCCCAGCAGGTCCAGCACGCGGCGGCTCTTGAAGGAAGGGCTGCGCCCACCATGCTGCTCAAGCGCCGCTCCACAGAAGGCATTGAGCAGAATTTCGAGCGTGGTATAGGCACCGATTTCGTGCAGCGTCTTGCGTTTATCCTGGAATATCTTGTTGCGCGCCATCGCCTTTGCCTGCAGCACGCAGCGTTGGGCTGGGCCATGCATGTGCTCGACCAGATCGCCATGCAGGCGACCGGCCAGCAGCGCCTGCTGTTGTTCGACAAAGGCGTAGGCTGCGGCGTTGGTCAGGTGCTCGATGGCTTTGCCGCGCAGGATCGCCAGCTTGCGCCGACGGGAGTCATTCGGCCCCAGCTGCCGATAGGTTTCCGGCAGGTCATTGCCCACCAGGTCCAGCAGCAGGGCTTCTACCTCTGCGTATTGAAGCAAGTCCATCTCCAGGCCGTCTTCCAGGTCGATGAGCCCGTAGCAGATGTCGTCGGCCGCTTCCATCAGGTAAACCAGCGGGTGGCGTGCCCAGCGTTGGTCCTCAAGCAGTGGCAAACCCAGTTTGCGCGCAATTTGTTCGAGCAAGGGCAGTTCGCTTTGGTAGCTGCCGAATTTATGCTTCTTGTAACCCAGCGCGTCGGCGTGGCGAGCGCTCCAAGGGTATTTGAGGTAAGTGCCGAGCGTGGCGTAAGTAAGGCGGGTGCCGCCGTCGAACTGGTGATATTCCAGCTGGGTCAACACCCGGAAGCCCTGGGCGTTACCTTCGAAGTTGAGAAAGTCGGCGCGCTCATCATCGCTCATGTCGTCCAGCCAGCCGCGCCCCGCAGCCTGCTGGAACCAGTGGCGGATAGCATCTTCGCCTGAGTGGCCGAACGGTGGGTTACCGATGTCATGGGCCAGGCAGGCTGACTGCACGATCATCCCCAGGTCGCTGGGTGCACACCAGTCCGGCAGGCTGTTACGCAAGGTTTCGCCTACCCGCATACCCAGTGAGCGGCCCACGCAGCTGACTTCCAGCGAGTGGGTAAGGCGCGTGTGGATATGATCGTTGCTGGTGACCGGATGAACCTGGGTTTTGCGCCCCAAGCGGCGGAATGCGCCAGAGAAGATGATGCGATCATGGTCTTTGTGGAAGGGGCTTCGGCCAAGTTCATCGGCACTGTACTGGGCTTTGCCCAGGCGTTCGCGGGTGAGCAGGGTATGCCAGTCCAAGGCGCGGTCTCCTGTGGGTCCAAAGGGCAAGCATACGCGCTGCCTGCGGCCGTGCAAGGCCGCAGGCTTAGGGGATGTGCGTATTCCGGGCCTTCAGGCGCGGCGATTACCCTGAAGGTAAAGGCGCACCAACGGCAACAAGCTGGTGCCCAGGCGTACGAGGCGTGGCAGGCTGCCGCTGCGAACACCCTTGCCGGTCAGAAAGCCCAGCGCGACGACTGCGCCGATCCCCCACAAGGGTGCATGCTTGATGCCAAGGCCTGCCTGCAGCGAGCCGCCCATGCCGCGCATGCGCCGTACCGGCTCAAGCAGTTGGCCGGTTTCGTGGCGGATTTCCTGCCGGTTCATCTCCATGCGCAAGCGCAGCAAGGCTTTACGCAATTCTTTCGGGTTTCGCGAGGTGGGCAGTTCTGGCAGGTTCATGGCAGAAGGCGCTCCCTGTCCTTGGCAAGTTCTTCGAGAGTGGCATGGAAGGGCGACGATTCATCGAACACCGCGGCCTTCAGGCGCAGACCGCAGTAGACCGCTGCCAGGCCGTAGAACACGCACAGGCCAATGATGCCGGCCAAGCGATAACTGTCCCACAGCAATACCAGTAGCAGGCCGGAGAGGGCCGTCAGCAGCAACAATGCAAACACCAAGGCCAGGCCTGCAAACAGCAACAGGCGCAACGTACGGCCTTTCTGCTCTTGCAGTTCAATGCCGAGCAGTTCGATGTGGTTATGCAAAAGCCCGAGGATGGCGGCACCCAGGCGCCGACCTGCGGCGCCGGCGCCTACAGCATCATTGTCCATGTAAACCCCTTAACGCCGGTTGGCCAGCAAACCGATCAACAGGCCTACGCCAGCGGCGATGCCGATAGCGTGCCAGGGCTTATCCTGAACATACAGTTCGGCCGTGCCGAGCGCGGCTTCACCACGCTCACGCACTGACTCCTGTGTCTCGTGCAGGGTTTCGCGGGCCTGGGCCAGACGCTCATGGATCTGCTCACGCAATTCGTCAGCCTGGTCGCCTGCCAGGTTGGCAGTGTCGGCCAGCAACTTTTCCGTGTCCCGCACCAAGGCCTGGAAGTCAGCCATCAGTACTTCTTGTGCATGCTTTGCCGATTTGCTGGCCATGTGTCTCTCCCTGTCAATCAATGATGGTACTTCGAGTGATGGCACACCCGAAGGTTCAAGTGCGTCAGCTGGTATGAGCTTTGCTAAGGGTTTGCCAGAGGGCTGCTTCGCCATGGTGCGCTGCAAGCTCTGTTTGCGCCGATCAGGGGCGCCCGTCCGAGGCCCTGGCGCTAAACCTTAACCCAAGCCACCTTAGCAGCGATGGGCAACTTCGCAGCGCGGGTCCATTTTCTCGAATGGACCACACCAGCACCGTGATGGTGCATGCCTGCGCCCCCATGAGCTGTCCTGGTGCTTTTTCGCAGGTCTGCCAAACCCATGGAAAATTCGCTCAGCGCGATGGACTCACTGGTCCACGGTTCCAACACCCTGTTCATTCTGATGGGGGCCATTCTGGTACTGGCCATGCACGCCGGCTTCGCGTTTCTTGAAGTAGGCACGGTGCGTTACAAGAACCAGGTCAACGCATTGTCAAAGATCCTCAGCGACTTCGCCGTTTCGGCGCTGGTGTACTTCTTCATCGGTTACTGGATAGCCTACGGCGTAGGTTTTTTCCAGCCAGCGGCTGCGCTCGCCGCTGACCAGGGGTATGCGCTGGTCAAGTGTTTCTTTCTGCTGACCTTTGCTGCTGCGATCCCGGCAATCATTTCGGGCGGTATCGCTGAGCGGGCACGGTTTGTACCGCAGTTGTGCGCCACGGCAGTGATTGTGGCATTCGTCTACCCGTTCTTTGAAGGCATGGTCTGGAATGGCAACCTGGGTGTACAGGCTTGGCTGCAGGCCCGGTTTGCTGCACCGTTTCACGATTTCGCCGGCTCCATCGTGGTGCATGCCATGGGCGGCTGGCTGGCATTGGCCGCAGTCGTGCTGTTGGGGCCACGCCGTGGGCGTTATCGGGACGGCCGCCTGGTGGCATTTGCGCCTTCCAGCATACCGTTCCTGGCGCTGGGCTCGTGGATCCTGATCATCGGCTGGTTCGGCTTCAATGTGATGAGCGCTCAGACGCTGCAAGGGGTCAGCGGGCTGGTGGCGATCAACTCGCTGATGGCCATGGTGGGTGGCACCTTGTCGGCACTGCTGGCCGGGCGCAATGACCCAGGCTTCTTGCATAACGGGCCGCTGGCGGGGCTGGTTGCCATCTGTGCGGGTTCTGACGTGATGCACCCGGCCGGTGCACTGGCGACCGGCCTGGTGGCCGGTGTGCTGTTCGTCTGGACCTTCACCGCCGCGCAGAACCGCTGGAAGATCGATGACGTACTGGGCGTGTGGCCCTTGCACGGCCTGTGTGGGGTCTGGGGTGGGGTGGCGTGTGGCATCTTCGGCCAGACCGCGTTGGGTGGTTTGGGCGGTGTCAGCCTGTGGAGCCAGCTGTTGGGTACCCTGGCCGGGGTGCTGGTGGCGCTGGCCGGTGGGTTTGCGGTGTATGGCACGGTGCGCGCCGTGCTTGGCTTGCGCTTGAGCCACGAGCAGGAATTCGAGGGGGCTGACCTGTCGCTGCACCGCATCGGCGCCACTACCCAGGATTGATCAGGTTTGGGTGCAGGGGCAGCGTTAACGGCCTAGAATAGCGTTCTGCACATGCAACGGAGCCCGCCCCATGCTGCCTGAATGCCAATTGTTCGGCACCCTTGGCTGCCACCTGTGCGAGGTGGCGGAGGCTGTGCTGATGCCTTTCGTCGACCATGGCCTGTTGGTCGAATTGGTGGACATTGCCGACAACGAGGCGCTGTTCGAGCGCTACGGGCTGGTCATCCCGGTGTTGCGCCGTTGCGACAACGGGGGTGAGTTGCACTGGCCGTTCGATGCCGAACAGGTCGTGGCTTTCCTGGAGCAATGAGGCCCCTGGAGGATCCCTGACCCTGCTCCAAGTGGGCGCTGATGGGTGAATGATTGGCCGGCGGCACACGGGTGCCGACCTGGTCAACCTTCATCGGAATCGCCTGTCATGCTGCTTACCCCGCACTTCACCCTCAGGGAAATGATCGTGTCCCAGCTAGCCGCCCGGGACGGGTTCGACAACACCCCGCCAGGCCCTGTGGTCGACAACCTCAAGCTGCTGTGCAACACCCTGGAGCAGGTGCGCGCCCTGTTCGACGCCCCCATCATCGTTAGCAGTGGCTACCGCAGCGAGCGCCTTAACACGTTGATTGGTGGCTCCGCCAAAAGCCAGCATGTGCAGGGGCTGGCGGCCGATTTCACGGTCATCGAGGTATGCCCGCGTGAAACAGTACAGCGCATCTGCGACAGCCCCATTGGGTTCGACCAGCTGATTCTGGAGTTCGACAAGTGGGTGCACCTGTCAGTCAGCCGTGGGGCGCCAAGGCGGCAGGTGTTGACCATACGCAAGGGCAGCGGTTACCTGCCCGGCCTGCAATAGGGTGCATTGACGACCACGGAGGGATGTTCGTATGCTGTATATAAATACAGTATCGAGGTGAATCCATGCTCAATGTCGAGCAATTGAAGTACAGCGTCAACCGCATGCCTGTTGAGCGGGTGGCCGACGCTGTCCTGGAGCTGCGCCTCGAAGGGCTGGTGACCGACAACCTCACGCCTTTTGGCAAAGTGCATTTCAATACCTGTTTTGCCGAGATCGAGGCCTTGTTCCAGCGTGCGGGGTACCACCGTGGCCTCGATGTGGTGGGTTATGAGGGGCTGCTGTACGCCCTCTACGACCCGGGGCGCTGGGAGCCCGTGCAGGTGTTGCGGTGGTTGAAGGCACGCAGCGAGGCGTTGGCCCAGGCTGGCTGACAGCGCAAGCATGGGGGATAATGCGCGGCCTTGCCCGCTTCGAGCCACGCCATGACCACGCCCTTCGACCCCGCCCAGCAGCAAGCCAGCACGGTGTGCTTGCCACCGGGGGGCTGGGCAACCGTGCTCGACTGCTTGTGCGATCACTTCAAGGCCATCGACCGTAGCCAGTGGCTCGACCGTTTTGCCCGTGGCCGGGTGCTGGATGCGCAGGGGCGGCCGGTAGCCGCCAGCCTGCCGTACAAGCGGGGCATGCGCCTGCATTATTTTCGCGAGGTGCCCAATGAGCGGGTCATTCCTGCCCAGGAAGTGGTACTGCATGCTGACGAACACCTTGTGGTGGCCGACAAACCGCATTTTCTGCCCGTGACGCCTGGCGGCGAATACGTGGAGCAAACGCTGCTGCGCCGGTTGATCCGCCGCCTCGACAACCCGAACCTGGTCCCGTTGCATCGGATAGACCGCCATACTGCGGGCCTGGTGCTGTTTTCTGCCAACCCGAACTCCCGCAGCGCCTACCAGCGGCTGTTCCCCGAGCGGCGTATCGAAAAACGCTATCAGGCCATTGCCGCCGCCATGCTGCAGCACAGCTTTCCGCTGGTGCATAAAAGCCGTCTGGAGCACGGGGAGCCGTTTTTCCGCATGCATGAGGTGGACGGGCAGGCCAACAGCGAAACCGTGGCTGAAGTGCTGGAAAAGAATGGCGGGCTATGGCGCTACGGCCTGTCCCCGGTAACGGGCAAGACCCACCAACTGCGGGTTCACATGGCCGCGTTGGGGGCGGGTATCAGCAACGATCCTTTTTACCCCCACCTGCGCACTGTCGAAGATGACTACCAACAACCGCTGAAACTGTTGGCCCAGAGCTTGCGTTTTGTCGACCCGCTGTCTGGCGAGGAACGCTATTTCCAGAGCCGTCTGCAACTCGACTGGTAACGCCTGCAAAGGCGCCCGGTAACGGGCGCCTGGCGTACAGGCCTCAGCGGTTGAACCGCTCCACCAGCGAATACTGGCTGCCGGCAGTCGTGTTCAGCTCCTCGCTCAACAGCGCCGAATGCTGCGCCTGCTCGGCTGTTTGGTCAGCAAGGTCGGCAATGGTGCTGATGTTGCGGCTGATCTCGTCGGCCACTGCGGTCTGTTCTTCGGTTGCGGCGGCAATCTGGGTGGCCATGTCGGTGATGTTGGCCACTGCCTCACTGATGCCCACCAGCGCCTCGTCGGCCTGCATCACCCGATCCACCCCCTCTTGCGCCTGACGGTGGCCGCTTTCCATGGTGGTGACGGCATTGCTGGCGGTCTGTTGCAGCTTGGCGATCAGGCTGTGGATCTGCCCAGTGGACTCGGCGGTACGCTGGGCCAACTGGCGCACCTCATCGGCGACCACCGCGAAACCACGCCCCATCTCACCCGCGCGCGCTGCCTCGATGGCTGCGTTGAGGGCCAGCAGGTTGGTCTGGTCGGCAATGCCTTTGATCACATCCACCACGCCGCCGATCTCGTCGCTGTCCTTGGCCAGCTGGGTCACGGTCTGCCCGGTTTCGCCAACTGCCGCCGACAGGCGCTCGATGGCTTCACGGGTTTCACCCGCAATCTGCCGACCCTGGCCAGTAAGGCGGTTGGCCTCCTGGGTGGCATCGGCGGTGCGTTGCACGTGGTTGGCCACTTCCTGGGTAGTGGCGGCCATCTGGTTGACGGCGGCAGCAACCTGCTCGGTTTCCACCCGCTGGCGTTCCAGCCCCGAAGAGCTCTTGTGTGCCAGTACATCGGATTGACGCGCCTGGTCGCTCAAGTGCTCGGCGGTATCCTGCAGGCGTGTCAGGCAGGTTTTCATGCGTGCGTCCTGGCTCAGCATGGCCATTTCCAGGCGTGCCTGCACCCCGCGGCTGTCGGTGTACATTTGCGCGATCAGCGGGTCGGACGTGGTCTGTTCGGCCAGGCGCAGCAGGCGCTTGAGCCCGCGCTGCTGCCAGGTCAGGCCCAGCAGGCCCAAGGGCACGGAAAGCGCCGCGGCCAACGCGAAGCCCCAGGAGTGTCCCAGCCATATGCCAATCAGGAAGCCGATCTGGCTGATCAGAATGAACGGCAGCCAGTCCTGCAGCACCGGCAGCCAGCGGTCGCGGCGCGGGACCGCGGGTTTGCCCTGGTTGATGCGCTGGTACAACGCCTCGGCGCGGCGGATCTGCTCAGCGGTCGGCTTGACCCTGACCGATTCGAAACCGACAACCTGGTTGTTTTCGAAAACCGGTGTGACATAGGCATTGACCCAGTAATGGTCGCCGGTCTTGCAGCGGTTCTTGACGATACCCATCCAGGGCTGGCCCTGCTTGAGGGTTTGCCACATGTGGGCAAAGACGGCGGGCGGCACGTCGGGGTGACGGACCAGGTTATGCGGCGCACCCATCAGCTCTTCGCGGGTAAAACCGCTGATTTCGATGAACGCATCGTTGCAGTATGTAATAACGCCTTTGGCATTGGTGGTGGAGATCAACCGCTGCTTGGCAGGGAAAGTCCGTTCTCTCTGGGTAATCGGCTGGTTGTTACGCATGGCTTGGATGTCCGCGGGGCTTTGGAGGGCTATCGGCACGCCGCGTGTTTTGTTGAGGGAATATTTGCAGGGCTTGATCCAAAGCAATACGCCAGTAACGCACTTGAATTACCAAACGTGACAGTTCGCAGCTGATAGCCGCAATAACGCGCTTTTTATTGCGTTTAAGTGACGGCGCGGTGAACTATTCATTGCGCTGATTGTAGGGGCACCTGCGCGCAGGGCGCAGATGCCCTATTGCCTTCACGCCGCTATGAGTTGGCGCAACACGTAATGCAGGATGCCGCCGGCCTTGAAGTATTCCACTTCATTGAGGGTGTCGATGCGGCATAACACCTCGATGTCCAGCTGTTGCCCATCCTCGCGGATGATGCGCAGTGGCAAGCTCATGCCGGGGTGAATGTGCACGCCTTCAAGGCCGGTTAGCTCGATCTGCTCCCTGCCGGTGAGGCCCAGCTGCTTGCGGTCATGCCCAGCCTTGAACTGCAGAGGGAGCACGCCCATGCCGACCAGGTTCGAGCGGTGGATACGCTCGAAGCTCTCGGCAAGCACAGCCTTGACCCCCAGCAGGTTGGTGCCCTTGGCCGCCCAGTCGCGGCTGGAACCAGTGCCGTACTCCTGGCCAGCAATCACCACCAGCGGTGTGCCGTCCTGTTGGTAACGCATGGCGGCATCGTAGATGGACAGTTTCTCACCCGTGGGTACGTACAAGGTGTTACCACCTTCCTCGCCGCCGAGCATTTCATTGCGGATGCGAATATTGGCAAAGGTGCCCCGCATCATGACTTCGTGGTTGCCGCGGCGCGATCCGTAGGAGTTGAAATCCCTGGGCTCCACACCTTTGTCACGCAAATAACGCCCTGCCGGGCTGTCGGCCTTGATGTTGCCCGCAGGCGAGATGTGGTCGGTGGTGACCGAGTCGCCCAACAGCGCCAGTATGCGTGCGCCACGGATGTCGGTGATCTGCGGGGCGGGGCCCTCGATCCCCTCGAAGAAAGGCGGGTGCTGGATATAGGTGGAGTCGTCTTGCCACACATAGGTCGCAGCCTGCGGCACTTCGATGGCCTGCCACTGTGCATCGCCGGCAAACACCTCGGCGTACTCCTTGTGGAACATCGCGGTATCGACCTTGGCTACCGCAGCAGCCACTTCCTGCTGGGTGGGCCAGATGTCCTTCAGGTAGACAGGTTGGCCATGCTTGTCGGTGCCCAGCGGGTCCTTGGTCAGGTCCACACGCACACTGCCTGCCAGGGCATAGGCCACCACCAGAGGCGGGGAGGCCAGCCAGTTGGTCTTGACCAGTGGGTGTACCCTGCCTTCGAAGTTGCGGTTGCCCGACAGCACCGAGGCGACGGTCAGGTCGGCGTTGGCAATGGCTTTTTCAATTGGCTCGTCCAGCGGCCCGGAGTTACCGATGCAGGTGGTGCAGCCATAGCCCACCAGGTCGAAGCCCAGTTCGTCGAGGTAGGGCGTAAGCCCGGCCGCGTGGAAGTACTCCGTGACCACCTTCGAACCAGGGGCCAGCGAGCTCTTGACCCACGGCTTGCGTTGCAGGCCTTTTTCCAGGGCCTTTTTGGCAACCAGGCCTGCCGCCATCATGACGCTGGGGTTGGACGTGTTGGTACAGGAGGTGATGGCCGCAATGACCACGGCGCCGTCGCGCAGTGTGTGGGTCTGCCCCTGGTGGCTGTAGTCGATTTCACCGGCTTGGTCAGCATTGCCAACGGCCACGCCGCCGCCGCCCTCGCTCTCCAGCCGCCCGACTTCGCGGGCAAGCGGTTTGGGCTGCAGTTCGATGAAGTGGTCGAAGGCTTGGCTGACTTGGCCCAGTGCTACCCGATCCTGCGGGCGCTTGGGCCCTGCCAGGCTGGATTCCACATCGTGCATGTCCAGGGCCAGCGTGTCGCTGAACAACGGTTCCTGGCCCGGTAGGCGCCACAGCCCCTGGGCCTTGCAGTAATGCTCCACCAGTTCCACGGTGGCAGCCGGTCGGCCCGATAGCCTCAGGTAGTCCAGGGTTACATCATCCACCGGGAAGAAACCGCACGTGGCGCCGTATTCCGGTGCCATGTTGGCGATGGTTGCACGGTCGGCCAGGGGCAGCTCGGCCAGGCCGTCGCCGTAGAATTCGACGAACTTGCCCACCACGCCTTTCTTGCGCAGCATTTGGGTCACCGTCAGCACCAGGTCGGTGGCGGTGATGCCTTCGCGCAGCTTGCCGGTCAGCTTGAAGCCAATCACCTGCGGTATCAGCATCGATACGGGCTGGCCGAGCATCGCCGCTTCCGCTTCGATGCCGCCCACACCCCAGCCCAGCACGCCCAGGCCATTGATCATGGTGGTGTGCGAGTCGGTGCCCACCAGCGTGTCGGGGAACGCGTAGGTACGGCCGTCCGCCTCGCGGGTCCAGACCGTACGGCCCAGGTATTCAAGGTTGACCTGGTGGCAGATGCCGGTGCCCGGTGGTACCACGCTGAAGTTGTCGAAGGCACTTTGGCCCCAGCGCAGGAATGCGTAGCGCTCGCCGTTACGCTGCATTTCGATGTCGACGTTTTCGCCGAAAGCCTGTGCAGTGCCGTAGTGGTCGACCATCACCGAGTGGTCGATGACCAGGTCCACCGGCGACAGCGGGTTAATGCGTTGTGGGTCGCCGCCAGCCTTGGCCATGGCCGCGCGCATGGCGGCCAGGTCGACCACTGCAGGGACGCCGGTAAAGTCCTGCATCAGCACGCGGGCCGGGCGGTACTGGATTTCGCGGTCCGAGCGGCGCTCGGTCAGCCACTGGGCCAGCGCTTGCAGGTCGTCGCGGGTGACGGTTTTGCCGTCCTCCCAGCGCAGCAGGTTTTCCAGCAGCACTTTCAGCGACATGGGCAGGCGCTGCAGGTCACCCAACTGGCGGGCGGCCTCGGCAAGGCTGAAATAGTGGTAGGTCTGGTTGCCGACTTGTAGCGGCTTGAGGGTTTTCAGGCTATCGAGCGAGGGCATTGCCAACTCCTTCTGCGCCGGTGCCAGGCAACGACGCAAGGGGTTGCCAGTAGCACCGCTGTGTACCAGCCCGCACGGCACGGGCCTGGCTGAATGGTCAGGTTAGTCCGGTTTGCGTTACCTGACCCTTTTCTGGACCGGCGGGGCATGTCGCAGGTTCCGAACTTCCTTTATCATCGCGGCCCTGCCGGCGCCTTGGGTGCGCCAGCCGTCGTGGAGTGAGAGATGAATACCCTGTTCATGCATTGCCGGCCCGGTTTCGAGGGCGAGGTGTGCGCCGAGATCAGCGAACACGCTGCCCGTGTGGGCGTTGCCGGTTACGCCAAGGGCAAGGCGCATGGCGCCTGCGCCGAGTTCGTCTGTAGCGAGGCGGGCGCTGCCGAGCGGCTGATGGGCGCGCTGCGCTTCAGCCAGCTAATCTTTGCGCGGCAGTGGGCATGTGGTGGGTACATCGAGTTGCCGGAAACCGACCGCATCAGTGTGCTGCTGGAGCAGCTGGCGGGCCAGCCGGTGTTCGGCAGCCTTTGGCTGGAAGTGCTGGACAGCAATGACGGCAAGGAACTGTCCACGTTCTGCCGCAAGTTCGAGGCGCCGTTGCGCAAGGCGCTGGAGAAGGCTGGCCGGCTGGTCGAGGACACTTCACGCCCGCGCTTGCTGCTGACCTTCATCAGCGGCCGACGGGTGTTTGCCGGAAGTGCACCGCCTGCCAACAGCGCGCTTTGGCCAATGGGCATCCCGCGCCTGAAATTCCCCCGCGAGGCGCCCAGCCGTTCGACGTTGAAGCTGGAAGAAGCCTGGCACCAGTTCATCCCGCGGGACCAGTGGGAGCAACGCCTGGGCGACGACATGACGGGGGTGGACCTGGGTGCTTCGCCTGGCGGCTGGACGTATCAGCTGGTGCGACGGGGCATGCTGGTCACGGCCATCGATAACGGGCCTATGGCAGAAAGCCTCATGGACACGGGGTTGGTGCAGCATTTGATGGCCGATGGTTTCACCTGGCGGCCGAAGCAGGCGGTGGACTGGATGGTGTGTGACATCGTCGAGAAGCCGGCGCGAACCACTTCGCTGATCGAAACGTGGTTAGGCGAAGGGCTGTGTCGGGAGGCGGTAGTCAACCTCAAGTTGCCGATGAAACAGCGGTATGCAGAGGTGCGGCGGTTGCTGGATCGGATGGAGGCAACGTTCAAGGCGAGCAAGGTGAGGGTGTCGATTGCTTGCAAGCAGCTTTACCATGACCGTGAGGAGGTGACCTGTCACTTGCGCCGGTTGGATCTGAAACCGCGCCGGTGATGGCAACCACGGGCATGCCTTGGCTCAAGTGGTGGCGCTCGGTCTCGCAAGCAAAAGCACTATCGAGGAGGGCACCATCAAGCTTGGTCCACACCGAACAATGCGCGACAATGGCAATCATTTTGCGGAGCCCTCCATGACCGACTTCACCCCTGATGCCACCCTCGACGCCACGGGCCTGAATTGCCCTGAACCGGTGATGATGCTGCACCAGCACGTGCGTGATCTGGCCGCAGGCGGCCTGCTCAAGGTCATCGCCACCGACCCCTCCACGCGCCGCGACATCCCCAAGTTCTGCAACTTTCTTGGCCACGAACTGCTGCAGCAACAGGAAGAGGCTGGCACCTTCCTGTACTGGATCCGCAAGAAAGCCGACTGAAGCGCTCTGGAACACACCCCGCGTTGCGCCTACACTGCGCTGCCCAGACAGGAGAGCGCCATGCTGATAGTTGCCGACGAGAATATCCCGCTGCTCGATGCATTCTTCCAGGGCTTCGGCGAGATACGCCGATACCCAGGGCGGGGGCTCGATGCTGCCAGCGTCAGGGATGCCGACATTCTGCTGGTACGCTCCGTCACCAAGGTGGACCGCCAACTGCTTGAAGGCAGCCGCGTGCGCTTCGTGGGTACGTGCACCATTGGTACCGACCACCTCGACCTCGATTACTTCACCCAAGCGGGTATCCGCTGGAGCAGCGCCCCTGGCTGCAATGCCCGAGGCGTGGTGGATTACGTATTGGGCAGCCTGCTGACACTTGCCGACCTCGAAGGGGTTGCGCTGCCTGACAAGGTCTACGGCGTGGTGGGCGCCGGTGAGGTGGGCGGGCGGCTAGTGCGCGTGCTGCGTGGGCTGGGATGGAAGGTCATGGTGTGTGACCCACCGCGCCAGGCTGCCGAGGGCGGTGATTACGTCAGCCTTGATGCCATCCTGGAACACTGCGATGTGATCAGCCTGCATACGCCCCTGCAGCGCGGCGGGGGTTGCCCTACCTGGCATCTGCTCGGCCAGCCGCAACTGGCCCGCCTGCGCCCCGGTGCCTGGGTGCTCAATGCCAGCCGCGGGCCCGTCATCGACAATGCAGCCTTGCGCGAACTGCTGAACGCGCGTGCCGATGTGCACGCTGTATTGGACGTGTGGGAAGGGGAGCCGGAGGTCGACCTGCCATTGGCCGACCTGTGCACGCTGGCCACCCCGCACATCGCAGGCTACAGCCTCGATGGCCGCCAGCGCGGTACCGCACAGATCTACCAGGCGCTGTGCCGCCATTTGGGCGTTGATGAGCAGGTGGCGCTGGCCGACCTGCTGCCACGCCCGCCGCTGGCGCGGATCGAGCTGGATGCCGGTGCGGATCTGCAATGGGCACTGGCTACCCTGTGCCGTGCGGTCTATGACCCACGCCGCGACGATGCGGATTTGCGCCGCAGCCTCAGTGACGACAGCCAACGGCAACGGGCAGCGTTCGACCAGCTGCGCAAGCACTACCCGCCGCGTCGTGAAATCGAGGGCCTGGCCGTTCATGTACGTGGAGACTCGCCGCAATTGGTGCAGATGGTAGGGGCGTTGGGCGCAAGGCTGGTTTGAAAACAGCCGAGCAGGGGTTGGCGAACAACGCCATCTAGCGGGCGAAAAA
Organism: Pseudomonas sp. S32; assembly: GCF_016648095.1. NCBI lineage: Bacteria > Pseudomonadati > Pseudomonadota > Gammaproteobacteria > Pseudomonadales > Pseudomonadaceae > Pseudomonas > Pseudomonas sp. S32. The sequence continues at coordinate 54,364 of NZ_JACVVF010000011.1, read as the reverse complement.
AACCCGGCACAGGTGCCGGGTTACAGGAAATTCGCCAATCAGTCCTTGCGTACGCGCTCCACCCGGCTTTCTTCCAAGGCTTTGCAGGCCTGCTGGATCATCTGCTCGGTGATGGGTACCTCACGCCCCTGTGCGTCGATCAGGGCGCCGGCAACCTTTTGCTGCGGTGCGCACCCAGGCTTGGCGTGGTGGTCGTGGTTGGATTGCACGTTCATGCATGGTCTCCTCTTCAGTGACGGAATCAGGTTAACCCTGCGCCATGACCAGGCGGGGACAAGCCTCTCGCGGGCCAGGCAGGCACAGTGCAACAGATACGGCGCAAAAGCTCCATACCAGGGTTAGATCGATAGGCTATAGCAGCCTCCGGCAGTTCCATGAGGGGGGATGAGTGGTAGGCTGGAGGGCCCACCTTTTTGTGATAACCCCCATGCCTCACTCCGATGCTCGCCCACGCCGCGCCTTGCGCCTGGCCTGGCAGTTCGTTCGCCCCTACCGCCAGCGCGTGCTGCTGGCGCTGCTGGCACTGGTTGTGACCGCAGCCATTACCCTGTCCATGGGGCAAGGCATACGGTTGCTGGTGGATCAGGGGTTCATGACCGGGTCGGTGCACCAGCTCAACCAGACTATCGCGCTGTTCATGGCGTTGGTTGTTGCTCTGGCGTTGGGAACGTTCAGCCGCTTTTACCTGGTGTCGTGGATTGGCGAGCGCTGTGTGGCGGATATCCGTCGGGCGGTGTTCGACCACCTGCTGACGCTGCACCCTGGGTTTTTCGAAGACAACCGCAGCTCCGAAATACAGTCGCGGCTGACCGCCGATACCACCTTGCTGCAGTCGGTGATCGGTTCGTCCCTGTCCATGTTCCTGCGTAATGCGTTGATGGTGATCGGCGGGGTGATTGTGCTGTTCATCACCAATCCCAAACTGACCAGCATCGTGGTGGTGACGCTGCCAGTGGTGCTCGCCCCGATTCTGTTGTTCGGTCGCCGGGTACGCAGCCTGTCGCGCCTGAGCCAGGACCGGGTGGCGGACGTGGGCAGTTACGTGGCCGAAACCCTCGGCCAGATCAAGACTGTGCAGGCCTATACCCATCAGGCCCACGACCGCGAGCAGTTTGCCGAGGCTGTCGAAGAGGCGTTTTCGGTGGCCCGCAAGCGTATTGCCCAGCGAGCCTGGCTGATCACGCTGGTCATCATGCTGGTGCTCGGGGCGATTGGGGTGATGTTGTGGGTAGGCGGTACGGACGTTATCGCTGGGCGCATTTCGGCCGGCGAGCTGGCGGCGTTCGTGTTCTATAGCCTGATCGTGGGGAGTGCGTTCGGTACGCTGAGCGAAGTGATTGGCGAGCTGCAGCGGGCGGCGGGCGCGGCTGAGCGCATTGCCGAACTGCTGGCCGCCACCAGTGTGATCCAGCCCCCTGCACCAGCACAGCAGCTGCCCCTGGCGCGGGCGAGCGGGCGCATCGCGCTGCACAACATCGTGTTTGCCTACCCCTCACGCCCGGCAGTGGCAGCCATTGACCACCTCAGCCTGGAGATCGAGCCTGGGCAGACGGTGGCGCTGGTTGGGCCTTCGGGGGCTGGCAAGTCCACCCTGTTCGACTTGCTGCTGCGCTTCCATGACCCACAGCAGGGGCGCATCCTGCTTGATGGCATCGCAATTGACCAGCTCGAACCTGACACGTTACGCCGGCAATTCGCCCTGGTGGCGCAGAACCCCTCGCTGTTTCGCGGTACGGTGGCGGCGAATATCCGCTATGGCCGGCCGCAGGCCACCGACGTGCAGGTTGAAGCGGCGGCGCAGGGTGCCCATGCGGACGCGTTCATCCGCCAATTGCCGCAGGGTTACCAGACCCTCCTCGGGGAGGGTGGCATCGGCCTGTCCGGTGGCCAGCGACAACGCATCGCGATAGCCCGGGCCTTGTTGGTGGATGCGCCGGTGCTGCTGCTCGATGAGGCCACCAGCGCCTTGGATGCGCAAAGCGAGTACCTGATTCAACAGGCACTCCCCGCACTGATGGCAGGCCGGACCACGCTGGTGATCGCCCACCGCCTGGCGACGGTGCAGCATGCCGACCGCATCGCAGTGATCGATAAAGGCCGCGTGGTTGCGGTGGGCACTCACCGCCAGTTGATCGAGACCAGCCCGCTGTATGCGCGGCTGGCTTCGTTGCAGTTCAACACCGATTAGCCTGCAGCGGGGTTGTCATATTTTTGTAGTAATTGCCTGAGACTATCTGCCCAACTGTTGTGCACGTGCTCGAACTGGCTGCTATCTGCTTGATGGCAGCTTTTTTTTGGCCTGCCTTCCGGGACAAAGAGTGTCTAGACGGGTGTCGCGTGCGCGCGCCGTTTCTTCCCTTCCTGTTTTTGAGATGCATGATGTTTAGCAAATCCCTCAAGGTGCAGATTCTGCTGATGCTGGGCGGTAGCCTGGCGGCCATGTTGCTGATCGCGCTGGTGTGCTTTCAGTTCCTGTCTTCCAGCGTTCGTAGCTATGCCCAATTGGTGGACGGGCCACTGCAGGCCTCCCAGATGATCGAAGAGGCCAATCTTCAGTTCAAGATTCAGGTGCAGGAATGGAAAAACGTGCTGCTGCGCGGGCGTCAGCCTGCGGATATGGACAAGTACTGGCAGCAGTTCCAGGCGCGAGAACAGCAGGTGCAACAACTGCTGGACCAATTGATCGAGCGCAGTGACAGCCGCTTGAAGGGGCCACTGCAGCAACTGCGTGACAGCCACCTGCAACTGGGGCAGGACTACGAGCGCGGGCGTCAGGCCTTTATCGCCGCCGGGGGCGACCCATTTGCCGGCGACCTCGCGGTGAAGGGCGTAGACCGCGCGGCCAGCGAGCAGATGAGCCAGCTAGTCGAGCAGTTGCGTGCCGAGGCCGGCCAACGTGCCGGCGTCATCAGTGCCAATGCCGAACGTACCGTTTGGCTGGGCCTGCTGGTGATGCTGGCCTCAACACTGCTGGTAGGCCTGCTGAGCCTGTGGCTGGTGAATCGCAGCCTGGTCCAGCCTATACGGCAACTGATCGACTACGTCGCTCAGCTCAGCCAAGGCCGGTTCGAAGGCCGCGTGGAAAGCCGCCGGCAGGATGAGCTGGGGCGCCTGGCGAAGGCGGCCAACACCTTGCGGGATTTTCTGGCCGAGACCGTTGGCCGGCTCAAGGGCAATGCCCACGAGCTCGAGGACGCCAGCGGCCAGCTGCGCCACATTGCCAGCGAGATGGCAAACGGTACCGAAGACCAGTTCCAGCGTACCGACCAGGTCGCCACCGCCATGCACCAGATGTCTGCCACGGCCCAGGAAGTTGCCCGGCACGCCGCCGAGGCGGCGCGGGCAGCGGATGACGCCGACCAGGGTGCCCAGGCGGGTGAGCAGGTGATGCAGCAGACCATCGACATCATCGGCATGGTGAACCGGGAAATCACCGGCACGGCGGCGGTGATCCGCCACCTGGAAACCGACAGCGCACGTATTGGTAAAGTGCTTGAGGTCATCCGTGGTATCGCCGAGCAGACCAACCTGCTGGCTCTCAACGCTGCCATCGAAGCGGCCCGGGCTGGTGAGGCCGGGCGTGGCTTTGCCGTGGTGGCGGACGAGGTGCGCAGCCTGGCGCAGCGCACCGCTGCCTCGATTGCCGAGATCCACCAGATTATCGACGCCGTGCAGGGTGGTGCGGTTGAAGCGGTGAAGGCCATCCAAAGCGGCCAGCAGCGCAGCGAAGAGGGTGCCGAGCAAGTGCAGCAGGCGGGCCAGATGCTGCGGCGCATCACCTTGGCCGTCGAGGCCATTCGCGATATGAACAGGCAAATTGCCACGGCCGCCGAAGAGCAGACCAGTGTGGCCGAGGACATCTCCCGCAACCTGGTCGAAATCACCCGCATCGCGACCGCCAACCAACAGGCGGTGCAACACACCGAGCAAGCGGGGCAGCGCCTGCATGGGTTATCTGGGCAATTGGCGCAGGTGACCTCGCGGCTCAGCGCCTGAGGCGTTGCAATCCACAAAAAAGGCACAACAAAAAGCCCGCTCATGGCGGGCTTTTTGACAAGGATTTGGTCGGAGAGACAGGATTCGAACCTGCGGCCTTCTCGTCCCGAACGAGACGCGCTACCTGGCTGCGCTACACTCCGATGAACAAAATCCTACTGCATCCCGATTTTGCACGCAAGCCCTTGTTGTTAAAAGGGGCTTTGCCAAAATCGGGTGCCTGATCAGAGCTCTTTGACGGTACGGATCTGGTCTTTGTTCAAGCGCATGCGCTTGCCGTCCAACTGCTCGAATTCATAGAAGCCGGAGTCTTCATCGTAGGACGGTTTGTCCACTGCCTGAATTTCGCGGCCGTCGTTCAGGGTAATGACGGATGGGGTCGAGCAGCCTGCGAGGGCAGCCATGCCCGCAGCGAGCAGGAAGGCGGGAAGGGTCCGTTTGATCATCGTGGTTCTCCAAGTGCGATGGTGCAAGATGACAGTTAAGACGCGGGACGTTAGTGCAAGTTCCTTTCAAGTGCAGCATAACGGCAATGCTGTTGCTTGATCCAGCGCAAGCGCAGGGTACATCCGCTGTCTGCACATGGGCTGTGTTATAACTGCGGCCATTGCATGTACTTGTGATGGATACCCATGAAAGCCAAGGCAGATACCCCCTTCGTACCGCTGAACATTGCTGTGCTCACCGTCAGCGACACCCGTACCTTCGACACCGATACCTCTGGCCAGGTCTTCGTTGACCGGCTGAGCGCTGCAGGCCACCGTCTGGCCGAACGCGTGCTGCTCAAGGACGACCTGTACAAGATCCGTGCGCAGGTGGCCACCTGGATCGCCGATGACCAGGTACAAGTGGTGCTGATCACCGGCGGTACCGGCTTCACCGGCAGGGATAGCACCCCAGAGGCGGTCACCTGCCTGCTCGACAAGCAGGTAGAGGGTTTTGGCGAGCTGTTCCGCCAGATATCAGTGGCTGATATCGGGACATCGACGGTGCAGTCGCGGGCCCTGGCCGGCCTTGCCAATGGCACCCTGGTGTGCTGCCTGCCTGGCTCGACCAATGCCGTGCGCACAGGCTGGGACGGCATCCTGGCCGAGCAGCTCGATGCGCGGCATCGCCCGTGCAATTTTGTGCCCCACCTGAAGCAGGCAGCGGCCTGTGAAAGCCGTGGTTGAGGCGATTCAGGCCAGCGCGCTGATGCCGGTGGAGCAGGCCCTCGACCAGTTGCTGGCGCTGGCCGATGCTGCGCCGATCCGCGACGTGCAGACAGTGGCACTGGCCGAAGCACAGGGCAGGGTGCTGGCAACCGACCTGGTGGCGTCCCTCGACCTGCCGCCTTGGCCCAACAGTGCCATGGACGGGTACGCATTGCGCATGGCTGACTGGCAGGGCCAGCCGCTACCCGTCAGCCAGCGGATTTTTGCCGGCCATGCACCGCAGCCATTGCAACCAGGCACCTGTGCGCGCATTTTTACCGGGGCACCCGTGCCGCAGGGCGCCGACTGTGTGGAAATGCAGGAAAATGCCGCGCTTGGCGATGACGGCCGTGTCACCTTCCTGCAGGCTTTGAGCCCTCAGCAGAATATTCGTCCCCAAGGCCAGGAAACCCGCAAGGGCGAGCAGGTGATGGCTGCCGGCACTCGGCTGGGGCCGATCGAGTTGGGCCTTGCTGCCACATTGGGGCACGGGCACCTGGATGTGGTGCGCAAAGTGCGCGTTGCCGTGCTGTCTACAGGTGACGAGCTGGTCGAGCCTGGCCTGCCGCTGGGGCCTGGGCAGATCTACAACAGCAACCGCCAACTGTTGCTCAGCTGGTTGCTGCGCTTGGGCTGTGACGTGGTAGATGCTGGCATCCTGCCCGATGACCTGGCGCGCACGCGAGCCTGCCTCGCAGACCTGAGGGATGTCGACCTGATCTTGTCCACCGGTGGGGTGTCTGTCGGTGAGGCGGACTACCTGGGCGCTGCCCTGCGCGAGGCCGGTGAATTGGCGCTGTGGAAGCTGGCAATCAAACCGGGCAAGCCGCTCACGTTCGGCCATTTCCAGGGTGTGCCGGTGATCGGCCTGCCGGGTAACCCGGCCTCCACCCTGGTCACCTTCGGCCTGCTGGCCAGGCCTTACCTGCTCCGCCGGCAAGGGGTTGCCGATGTGACCCCGTTGAGTTTCCCCATGCCGGCCGGCTTCGACTGGCCCAAGCCTGGTAACCGCCGGGAGTACCTGCGTGCGCGCATCGAGCAAGGCCAGGTGCGTATCTACAAAAACCAGAGTTCAGGTGTGCTGCGCAGCGCAGTGTGGGCTGAGGGCCTGGTCGAGGTGCTTGAGGGCACCACACCGAAGCAGGGCGACAGCGTACGGTTCATTCCTTTCAGCGAATTGCTCGGCTGAGCGGCCTCGGTGCCTGCACCCGCTATTTTCGGGGGTGCATGCAACGAATATGCGCTGCGAATGGTCGAGATCAGGGTTGGTCAATTTCACGGAGACACCTTCATGCAAGGGCGCAAGGCGATGCTGATCCTGCACGGCAAGCAGGCGATGAACGAAGAGCTGCGCAGTGCCGTGCATGCCCTGCGGGACACGGGCTGGCAATTGGATGTCAGGGTGACCTGGGAGGGTGGCGATGCCCAGCGCCTGGTCGGCGAAGCGCTGGCTGCAGGTTACCCGCACATCGTTGCAGGCGGTGGCGATGGCACCTTGCGCGACGTGGCTGAAGCCATGGGGCTGGCGGGCACGCAGGCGAGCCTCGCGCTGTTGCCGCTGGGTACCGCGAATGATTTTGCCAAGGCTGCCGGTATCCCCCTGGAACCTGCTGCTGCACTGGCCCTGCTCAACCAGCCTGCCCAGGCGATTGACCTGGGCCAGGTGGGCGAGCAGCTGTTTCTGAACATGGCGACCGGTGGCTTCGGCAGCCAGGTCACGGCCAGCACCTCTGAGGACCTGAAAAAGGTGCTCGGCGCTGCAGCCTATCTGTTTACCGGGTTATCGCGGTTCAGTGAGCTGCAGGCCGCGTCCGTCGAACTGCAGGGGCCGGATTTCCACTGGCAAGGGGATTTGCTGGCCCTCGGTATCGGCAATGGCCGTCAGGCCGGCGGGGGGCAGGTGCTATGCCCCGAAGCGGTGGTCAATGACGGCCTGCTGGATATCGCCATCCTACCAGCACCCACCGAGGTGGTAGGCGCCCTGCGTGATCTTTTCGGGGGCGAAGGGTTGTTCATCAGGGCGAGGCTGCCGTGGGTAGAGGTGAAGAGTTCGCAGGGGCTGGACATCAACCTGGACGGTGAGCCCCTGAAGGCAGACAGCCTGCGCTTTGAAGCCAAGCCCGCGGCCTTGCGCCTGCACCTGCCCAGTGCCTCGCCGCTGCTCAGTCATCCAGGCTGATAATTTTCTCGCGCACGGCAAACAGCACCAGGCCGGCCACGTCATGAATCTGCAGGCGTTTCATCACTTGGGAACGGTGGGTTTCCACGGTCTTGATCGAAAGACCAAGGCCGGCTGCTATTTCGCGGGTCGATTTGCCACGCACGATCAGGCGCAGAATTTCCAACTGCCGGGCGGTGAGGTTGTGGCGATCGCACGCCGCATGCTTGCCGTGCCTGCTGTGCCGCAGCGCCTGGTTGATCACGGTATGTGCAATGGCTGGGCTGAGGTAGCGCTCACCACTGCGCACCGCCCCCAGCGCCTGTTCCAGTTCGGTGGCGCTGGTGTCCTTGAGCAGGTAACCATGAGCACCGCTTTCAAGTGCGCGCATGATCAGGTCCGGGTCTGTGTGCATGGACAGGATCAGCACCCGGCAGGCGCTGCCGCTGGCGCGTAGCTGGGTGAGTGCATCCAGGCCGCTGGTCGAGCGCATCGAAATGTCCAGCAGGATGATGTCCGGGTTCAGGGTGCGTACCTGATCCAGCAGCTGGCTACCGTCATCGGCCTCGCCAATCACTTCGTAGCCGGGTATATCGCCCACCAAGGCTCTGACCCCGGCGCGGATCAGCGAGTGATCGTCTACCAGCAGCAGTCTACAGGTCATGGGCAGCCGCTCTTCCTGCCCGTTGCCGGGTGCGCGCAGGCCATGGGAATACCGCCTCTATGCGTACCCCCCGGCCTGGCTCGCTGATGATGTCCAGGCTGCCCTGCAACGCCGTGACCCGCTCCAGCATGCCGGCCAGGCCGCGTTGGCCTGCCAGGGCAGGGTGCTTTGCAGGGGTGAACCCGCAGCCGTCGTCGTGAATCGACAGCGCCAGCCCCGCCGCAGTGCGTTGCAGGCGGACGACCAGGTTACGGGCCTGTGCGTGTCGCAGCATATTGGTGACGGCCTCCTGGGTGATCCGGAACACCGCCATGGCGACCACCTCGTCGATGCCCCCCAGGCGCTGTTTGCAGGCCAGGCTCCAGTGCACGCCACTGCTGCGCAACGTGCGCACCAAGTGCGCGCGCAGGCTGGCCTCAAGGCCCAGGCTGGCCAGTTGCCGAGGGTTCAGAAGTGCAGAAACATCGCGCACGTTGCCCAAGGCGTCGTCCAGTGTACTGCGCAGGGCGTCACAATGGCTTTGCAACTCGGAGGGCAAGCGCCGCTGCAGCCATTGCAGTTGCAACTTGGCTGCAGTCAACAGCTGGCCGATGTCGTCATGCAGCTCCCGGCCCAGGTGCTGACGTTCAGTTTCCTGCACTTTCAGCATTCGCTCTGCCAGCTCTGCAGGCCGCAAACTGATGCACCTGGCACCGACGCCCAGTTGCAGCGCGGCGCACAGCGCCGTGGCCAGCTGCAGCACCATCAGGCTTGAGGGGATGGGCTGGTGAAGCAGGTAAAGCGCCAGGTGAGCGCCGCACGAGGCCAGGCACAGCACTGCCGTTGCCCAGCACAGCAAGGCGGACGGGGAGTGGCAACGCAAAGAAGTCATCAAGCGTGGGAACATAGGTAGGGAAGCCACTGAAGTATTGCTGATGGAGGCCTTGCACAGTGCAGCTCAGAGGCTTTGGCGCAGTACTTTCGATGTTTTTTCAACCACGTGATCTTTCAACCTTTCTTCAAGTTGCAAGCGTTTTGGGGGCGCATACTACCACTTCGTATTCAGGTGGTCGCCGCTGGCCGTTGACGGTAGAGGCTGTTTGCGTTGGGCATGACGAGTAGCAAAATGCCATCCATCGACCATGTTCTACGCACTTTCCTTGCAACTTTCCGAAACACGGAATTCAACTTTACAAGTTCATCCCCGGCGAGCGTCTCTTACTAGCGGCCAAGTTGAACTTTGTACTGCTTAGTGTGAAGTCGCTGGGCAGCCGGGTTGCACCACCTTTGCCAGCTCGCCCAACAGCACCAGTTGTTCGCCGATGTCCAGGTTCAGCCGCCCCGTGTGCAGGTCGACCAGTTCAAGCTGCCAGGCCAGCAGTGTCAGGCAGGCCGTTGCTGCTGGCAGCGCCTCGGGCTGCAGGCAGGCACGTTGGCAGGCCGGTGCAAGTACCTCGTGCAGGGAGGCGGTGTAGTAGGCCACTTCACGCAGCCCCAGGTGATTGGCGTGCCGGGCGAGCCCGTCGAGGGTGTCATCCAGGCAGTGGCAGGCATCGGGGTCGTTTTCAATCAGTTCCAGGTGATGCAGGCATTCCTGTGCCCGTGTCAGCAGCACCTGGGCGTCCACCAGAAAGCATTGGAGGGCGTCATTGAACGGTAAGGCACTGTCCATCACGAGGTCTCCACGCGCGGGACAGGCGCAGGGGACGGGCACGCCGTTACGGTAGCTAGCAAAGCCTGACTCCATTCATGCAGTGAGAATGGCGTCACATTAATGGCTAAAGGATATTGCGAACATCAGGTTGCGCCCGATTGCCACTAGGGGTTTCCCTGATGGCGGGCTCAGGGAAGGAACTTTCATGCCGCCGGTGATATCTGCGGGGGGCCGCAGTTAAGCATGGTGGTAAAGTGATATCAATCGCCGGTAAGGGCAGCACGTTGCAGGGGTCAAGATGCAGGTGACGCCGCCGATACAGCTTCAATATCCCAATTTTTTTCGCAATACGCCTGGGGGCTCTCCAATGGCTGGCATTCTCGACACGGTAGACCAACGTACGCAACTGGTAGGTGAGAACCGCCTGGAAATTCTGATGTTTCGGCTGGCCGGGCGCCAGCTTTTCGCGATCAACGTTTTCAAGGTGCAGGAGGTGCTGCAACTGCCCAAGCTCACCCTGATGCCTCAGCGCCACGCCTTCGTGTGCGGTGTGGTAAACCTGCGCGGGCAAACCTTGCCGGTGATCGACCTGTCCCAGGCGATTGGCATGCGCCCCCTGCAGCCTGGGCCGGACAGCACCATCATCGTCACCGAATACAACCGCTCGGTGCAGGCGTTTCTGGTAGGGGGCGTCGACCGCATCGTCAACCTCAACTGGGAGTCGATCATGCCGCCGCCCACCAGTGCCGGGCGCCAGCATTACCTGACCGCCATCACCAAGGTCGACGACAAACTGGTCGAGGTGATCGATGTCGAGAAGGTATTGGCTGAGATTGTGCCTTACAACGCACGGGTTTCGGGTGACAAACTGGCCGACCCCGTGCTCGCCAGGGCCCGAGGCCGCGAGGTGTTGCTGGTGGATGACTCCAGTGTTGCCCTTGCGCAGCTGCGCGACACCTTGTCCCAGCTGGGTATGAAGTTGCACGTGGCGAGCGATGGCCTCAAGGCACTGCGCATGCTCAAGGGCTGGGCAGATGCCGGTGAGGATGTGTACGAGAAGTTGCTGATGGTGTTTACCGACGCCGAGATGCCGGAAATGGACGGCTACCGCCTGACCACCGAGATCCGCGATGACGCACGGCTGCGCAAGCTCTACGTGGTGCTGCACACGTCCCTGTCGGGCAGCTTCAACGAGTCGATGGTGAAGAAGGTGGGTTGCGACAATTTCCTGTCCAAGTTCCAGCCGGATCGCCTGGTGGATGTGGTCAAGCAGCGTCTGTTGCTGGACACCACGCCAGCGTGAACCTTGGGCCAGTGCGGTATAAGCTTGACGTTTGACGCGACGTGAGGCGGCAGGGATGTTTCTCAGTGAGTTGTACCGGTACCCCGTGAAGTCCGGGCAGGCGCAGCGCCTGCTGTCATCGCACGTGGGGCTGCTGGGTTTGCAAGGTGACCGCCGCTGGATGGTGGTGGAGGAAGAAAACGGGCGCTTCCTAACCCAGCGCGCCTGGCCACAATTGGGGCAGTTACAGGCCATTGACGAGGGCAACGGCACGCTGTTGCTGCGCGCCCCCGGCCAGGCGCTGTTGCAGGTGCCGGTACCTGAGGCCGATGTGGATTTACGCGGGGTTACCCTGTGGCGTGACACGTTCCGCGTGCCGGACGCCGGCGACGCTGCGGCTGCCTGGCTCAGCCAGTGGCTGGGCGTGAAGGTACGGCTGGTGCATTGCCCAGAGCAGAGAGCCCGTTACCTGCCCAATGGATACGGCACCAACGCCGACCGCGCGGCCTTTGCCGATGGTTTTGCGCTTCTGCTGATTGGCCAAGCCTCCCTGGATGCCCTCAACCAGCGGGTTGGCCGCCCGATGGAGATGCTGCGGTTTCGGCCGAACCTGGTGGTGCAGGGCGCCGAAGCCTTTGCCGAAGATGGCTGGGAGCGTATTCGCATCGGTAGCCTGGAGTTCCGCGTACTCAAGCCGAGTGTGCGCTGTATCTTCACCACCATCGACCCGGCCACCGGTGAGCGCAGCCCTGACCGCGAGCCGATGACTACCCTGAAAACCTTCCGCCAGAAAGAAGGCGATGTGTTGTTCGGTCAGAACCTGGCGGCCGACGGCTGCGGCTACCTGGAAGTGGGAATGCCAGTGGAAGTGTTGTAGCAGCGGCCCGGTTGGGCCGCGGCTACACAGGCGGGCGCTTACATGTCGTCGAAATAGCGCTCGTGCCAGTCAACCAATGGCTGCGGCGCGTTCAGTTTCTGCCCGTAGATGACGGAGTACGACAGCACGTTCTGCACGTACTGACGGGTTTCATCGAACGGGATGGACTCTACCCACACATCGAAGCTCAGGTGCTTGGCACCCTTCAACCACTGCCGCACGCGCCCCGGCCCTGCGTTGTAGGCGGCAGAGGCCAGCACCCGGTTGCCGTTGAACTGGCTGTGCACCTGGCTGAGGTAGGCGGCGCCCAGCTGAATGTTCTTGTCCGGGTTGAGCACCTGGGCGGGGGAGGCCAGGGGGATGCTGAACTTGCGTGCGGTTTCCTTCGCCGTGGCGGGCATCAGCTGCATCAGCCCGCTGGCACCCACGGGGGAGCGCGCGTCTTCCATGAAGGCGCTTTCCTGCCGGGTAATAGCGAATACCCAGCTGGAATGCAGGCCGCGCACCTTGGCCTCGCGCACCAGGGTGTCGCGGTGGGCCATGGGGAAGCGAATGTCCAGGTCATCCCAGTACTTGGCCTGGCTGATGGTGCGAATGGCCGGGAAGTACCAGCGCAAGTCGTAGCCAAGGCGCGCCTGCGCGACCATTTCGTCACGGTTGAAGTGCCGGCTGACGTGGTACCACTCGCGCCGGCCTTCGACGATCTGCCCCCGGGCATGGAACTCCAGCGCTCGGCGGATCCCAGGGGTGTTGCGAACCTTGTTGACCAGCTGCGGGCTGAGGGCCAGCGGCTTGTTGTTCAGTTGATACGGCGTTTGAGCGCGGTCTGCGGCGAGGAACCCGTAGAAGTCGCGCTCACGGGACACGTTCTTGTACAGCAGTGGAACCTGCGGGTTGTTGGGTTGCGCAAGCTCCAGGCTGCGTGCCTGCCAGTACTTCCAGCGGCTGCTCTGGGCCAGGTCCTTGGGCAGGCGCTTGGTCAGCTGGTAGGCATCCTCCCAGCGGCCAAGGCGCAGCAGCAGGCGCAAGCGCCATTCGCTGACCGTGTCGTCACGCAGTTCCGGGTCGTAGCGGGTCATCAGGTCCAGCGCGCGGGGGTCGTAGCGGCGGGCCAGGGTCAAGCCGATTTCCCGGGCGATGGCGACCTTTTCGTCGCGGGAGAAGTGCATGCGCTGGGCATAGTCGTCGAGCAATGCCATGGCCCGCTCGGGGTCTTGCCGGGCGAGCCGGCGCAGGCCAAGGCTGACCACGTCGGACATGGCGTCGTCGGCCGGGGCAAAGCGTGACGGCTGGTTGAGCAGTTCGGGTTTTTGCGCCACATCCACCAGCAACCGCCCTTGTGGGCCCAGGGTGGTGAGGGTCTTGACCAGGTTGTTGGCCAGTGCGTAATTGCGCACCTGTGCGGCCAGCTTGGTGCGCTCCCAGCGCTTGGCTTCGGTGAGCTGGCCCTCTGCTGCCCACATGGCGAACAAGGTATCGCAGGCCGCGGGCTGCGATTTGCCGACGCTCCACAGTTTGTCGGCGGTGGCAAAGCCCTCGGCGCGCAGGCCATGGCTGAGCTGGTACTGGCCGTTCAGGCAATCCAGTTCGGTGAAGTTGAGCTTGGGGTCGTAGTATTTGACAAAGGGTTGCCATTCGCCGCGCTCGGCCAGCCAGCGTAACCAGCGCAGTTTCATCCAGTTGGCCTGGGGCAGGTCGCCGTGTTTGGCCAGGAACTGCTCGATTTCCTCGTTGCTGGCGGTTTTCAGGCGCGCGGTGAGTTCGTCATAGGCGAGGTAAGGCGTGAGCGGGTAATCGCTCAAGGCATCGGCATAACGCAGGTACGGGCCTTTGTCGCCCTTGGCCAGGGCGCGCTTGGCCTCATCGAAGTACTGGCGTTGCACGGTAATGTCGGTGGCCTGGGCCGTGCAGGTGGCAGCAGTGAGCAACAGGCAGGAAGCAATTTGTAACAGGCGGCTGCGCATGATACGTCCGGGCAGTTGAACCATGGGGAAGTGAAGGCGGAGCCAGCACTGTCGGAAGCTATGGCCCTAGCTTAGCCGTTTGCCGGCGGTGGGTGAAAGCACTGTGCTTGTATCGGGATATTAAGTTCGACCAGGTGTCGTCTGGGGGCTGGCGCAGGGGCATTCGGATGTCGGCCAACCGCCAAGTCAGGTAGAATGCGCGCCCGATTTATGGAGACGAACATGACCCTGCTCAAATTCAGCGATGTGTCCCTCGCATTCGGCGCCATGCCGCTGCTGGACAAGGTGTCCTGGCAGATCGCTCGTGGCGAGCGGGTGTGCATCATCGGCCGCAATGGCACTGGCAAGTCCAGCATGCTGCGCCTGGTCAAGGGCGAGCAGAAAGGCGACGACGGCGAGATCTGGCGCGCACCGGGCCTGAAGATCGGCGAGCTGCCCCAGGAACTGCCGGTGGCCGACGAGCGCACCGTGTTTGACGTGGTCGCCGCCGGGCTTGACGGCGTTGGCGAGCTGCTGGCGCAGTTCCACCACCTGAGCATGAACATCCAGGGTGACGAAGACCTTGAGAAGCTCATGCACGTCCAGCACGAGCTCGAAGTCCGGGACGGGTGGCGCCTGCAGCAGGTGGTGGAGAGTACCCTCAGCCGCCTGCAGTTGCCGGCAGACAAGACCCTGGCCGAGTTGTCCGGCGGCTGGCGCCGTCGTGTGCTGCTGGCCCAGGCGCTGGTGTCGGAGCCCGACCTGCTGCTGCTCGACGAGCCTACCAACCACCTGGACATCGGCGCCATCGCCTGGCTTGAAGAGGCGCTGCGCGGCTTCAGCGGTGCGGTGCTGTTCATCACCCACGACCGCTCGTTCCTGCAGAACCTGGCAACCCGTATTCTCGAGCTTGACCGGGGTGGCCTGATCGACTGGAACGGCGATTACGCCAGCTTCCTGGTGCACAAGGAAGCAGCCCTGGCCGCCGAGGAAACCGCCAACGCACTGTTCGACAAGCGCCTGGCCCAGGAAGAGGTATGGATCCGCCAGGGCATCAAGGCCCGCCGCACCCGTAACGAAGGGCGTGTACGGGCGTTGAAGGCGCTGCGTATGGAGCGGGGCGAGCGCCGCGAGCGCCAGGGCAAGGCCAATATCCAGATCGAATCGGCTGAGAAGTCGGGCAAGCAGGTGATGGTGCTGGAGCATGTCAGCTTCGCCCACCCCGACGGGCCGCTGCTGGTCAGTGACTTCTCCATGGTGCTGCAGCGCGAAGACCGCATCGGCCTGCTGGGTGCCAACGGTACCGGCAAAACCACCTTGCTCAAGCTGATGCTCGGTGACCTTGAACCCACCTCGGGCAAGGTTGAGCGGGGCACCAAGCTGGAAGTGGCCTACTTTGACCAGATGCGTCACCAGCTGGAACTTGAAAAGACCGTTATCGACAACTTGGCAGAAGGCCGTGATTTCATCGAAATCGACGGCCAGAACCGCCACGTGCTGAGCTACCTGGGCGACTTCCTGTTCAGCCCTCAGCGGGCTCGCACCCCGGTTAAAGCGTTGTCCGGTGGCGAGCGCGCGCGTTTGTTGCTGGCCAAGCTGTTCAGCAAACCGGCCAACCTGCTGGTGCTGGACGAGCCGACCAACGACCTGGACGTTGAAACCCTCGAGCTGCTTGAAGAGGTGCTGTCCAACTACAAGGGCACCGTGCTGATGGTCAGCCACGACCGGGCATTCCTCGACAACGTGGTCACCAGCACCCTGGTATTCGAGGGTGACGGCAAGGTGCGCGAGTACGTGGGTGGCTACGAGGACTGGATCCGCCAAGGCGGTTCCCCCAAGCTGCTGGGCGTGACGGAGAGCAAAGGCGGCAAGTCGGCGCTCAACAGTGCGGTAGTGGAAAAGGTGGAGGCCAAGCCCGCACCTGTCGCCGCCCCAGTGGCCGAGGACACGTCAAAGAAGAAGCTCAGCTACAAGCTGCAGCGAGAGCTGGAAATGCTGCCAGGGCAGATCGATGCGCTGGAGCAGCGCATGGCCGAGGCCCAGGAAGAAGTGAGTGCGGCAGGCTTCTATCAACGGCCCATCGCAGAAACGTCTGCCGTGCTCGCCCGTATCGAGAAGCTACAAGCTGAGCTGGATGTGCTGGTGGAGCGCTGGGCTGAGCTCGAAGGCTGACCAGCATCAAGCTGTAGGGCCCTGCGCGCCAGCTTGCCGGCGTCAGGGCCTGCGTACAGCCCGTCAGTCTTTTTTCAGCAAACGCACCGCCAGTACGTCGCACGGCGCGCCATGCAGCACGTCATTGGCAGTGGAACCCAGCAACAGCGCCAGGCCATGGCGGCCATGGCTGCCAACCACGATCAGGTCGCACTGCTGCTCTTTGGCCAGTTGGTGGATTTCTTGCCGGGGCTGGCCGTAGGTCAGGTGCGAGTCGCCGCGGTTGATGTCCGGGTACTTGGCGAACAGGCGGTCCATGCGCTCCTTGGCCTGGTCGAACTGCTGTTGTTGCAGCTGCGACAGGTCCATGGGTACGTCACCCCCAAAGGCCATCGCCATAGGCTCGACGATGTGCACCAGGGATACCTTGGCGTTGGACGGGGCGGCCAGGGCCATGGCGCGCTTGATCACCGGGTCGCATTCTTCAGTCAGGTCGACGGCGACCAGAAGATGTTCATAGATCATGAGCTGTACTCCAGACAATCGTATTAGATGAAGTATGGTCGCTTTCGGGCGGGTCTTCCGTGAAAAATGGCTAACCCGCTCATTTGCAACGTTTTATGGGAACTACTGATATGACGGTATTGCTGGTGGTGTCAATCCTTGCGCTGATTCTCAGCCCGCTTTCCTGGCTGCGCTCTTCGCGCCAGCAGAGCGAGCAGATGCGCCTGCGCCTGGAGGCCCGCCGCATGGGCCTGGCCATGCAACTGGCGCCGCAGCAGTGGCCGCATTGGCTTGAGCGGCAACCGCCAAGCCCTTGTCCGCAATACCATCGGGCCCGTCGGCGTGGTCACCAGGACAGCTTCAGCTTCTGGCAGGTCAGCCCGGGCCTGTGGTGGAACCAGTGGCGCGAACCGTGTGAGGACTCACGTTTTCTGGACGCGCTGGCACGGCTGCCTGCCAGCGTGTACAAGGTCGAGGCAAACGCGCAAATGATCGCCCTGTACTGGACCGAACGCGGTGATACCGCTGTATTGCAAGATGTTGCTCACGTGCTCGAAACCCTCGCCTGATCCTCACCCCCTCATTGCACTGATGCCACGGTCCCACCCGGGCCGGCATCTGCCTCTTCCGGTTTGTAGTACCCAGACTCACATGCAGCCCTCGGGCCTGAGTGTGGTCAATCGCTGACGTGAATGCACCTCGATCATTGTCATCATCGTTCGTATCAGGCCGGTACAAAATGACCGGAAAGTCGCGTTTTCGACCCGTTCGGCAGCATTTGACAACGCTGACCTTTTCGGAGAATGTGTGCACACCCAAATCAAACGGGCGTATGAATTGAGCGTTTGTATGGCACTGCGCCAATTCATCCCCCCGACTAGCGCGCTGACGGGTGTGCCTGGGGCAGGGCAGGCGAGCCTGCTTTTGCTGCAGTGATCGGCGTGTACAGTTCAGCTTCCATATCGTGGAGATCAGTTGATGATTTACGAAGGTAAAGCCATCACGGTTAAGGCTCTTGAAAGTGGCATCGTCGAACTCAAGTTCGACCTCAAGGGTGAGTCCGTCAACAAGTTCAACCGCCTTACCCTGAGCGAGCTTAGCCAGGCCGTCGAGGCCATCCGGGCCGACGCCTCGGTCAAGGGCGTGATCGTCAGCAGTGGCAAGGACGTGTTCATCGTCGGCGCCGACATCACCGAGTTCGTCGACAACTTCAAGCTGCCCGAGGCCGAACTGGTCGCCGGCAACCTGGAAGCCAACCGCATCTTCAACGCCTTCGAAGACCTCGAAGTACCCACCGTGGCCGCCATCAACGGTATCGCCCTGGGCGGCGGCCTGGAAATGTGCCTGGCCGCCGATTACCGGGTCATGTCCACCAGCGCCCGTATCGGCCTGCCGGAAGTCAAGCTGGGCATCTACCCAGGCTTTGGCGGTACCGTACGGCTGCCGCGCCTGATCGGCTCGGACAACGCCATCGAGTGGATCGCCGCCGGCAAGGAAAACCGCGCCGAAGACGCGCTTAAAGTGGGTGCCGTGGACGCTGTGGTGGCGCCTGAGCTGCTGATGGCGGGCGCGCTCGACCTGATCAAGCGCGCGATCGGTGGCGAACTGGACTTCAAGGCCAAGCGCCAGCCGAAGCTTGAGAAGCTCAAGCTCAATGCCATCGAGCAGATGATGGCGTTCGAAACCGCCAAGGGCTTCGTCGCCGGCCAGGCAGGGCCGAACTACCCGGCCCCTGTCGAGGCCATCAAGACCATTCAGAAGGCGGCCAACTTCGGCCGTGACAAGGCGCTGGAAGTGGAGGCAGCAGGCTTTGCCAAGCTCGCCAAGACCTCGGTTGCCGAAAGCCTCATCGGCCTGTTCCTGAACGACCAGGAGCTCAAGCGCAAGGCCAAGGCCCATGATGAAATCGCCCATGACGTCAAGCAGGCCGCCGTGCTCGGTGCTGGCATCATGGGGGGCGGCATCGCCTACCAGTCGGCGGTAAAAGGCACGCCTATCCTGATGAAGGATATCCGCGAGGAAGCCATCCAGCTGGGCCTGAACGAGGCCTCCAAACTGCTGGGCAACCGCGTGGAGAAGGGCCGCCTGACCCCAGCCAAGATGGCGGAAGCGCTCAATGCCATTCGCCCTACTTTGTCCTACGGTGACTTCGGCCATGTCGACATCGTGGTCGAAGCGGTGGTCGAGAACCCCAAAGTGAAGCAGGCCGTGCTGGCCGAGGTAGAGGGGCATGTGGGTGACGATGCCATCCTGGCCTCGAACACTTCGACCATCTCCATCAACCTGCTGGCAAAAGCGCTGAAACGCCCGGAAAACTTCGTTGGCATGCACTTCTTCAACCCGGTGCACATGATGCCGTTGGTGGAAGTGATCCGTGGCGAGAAGTCCAGTGACGTTGCGGTCGCTACCACCGTGGCGTACGCCAAGAAAATGGGCAAGAACCCGATCGTGGTCAATGACTGCCCGGGCTTCCTGGTCAACCGCGTGCTGTTCCCTTACTTCGGCGGTTTCGCCAAGCTGGTCAGTGCTGGCGTCGACTTCGTGCGCATCGACAAGGTCATGGAGAAATTCGGCTGGCCCATGGGCCCGGCCTACCTGATGGACGTGGTTGGCATCGACACTGGCCACCACGGCCGTGACGTGATGGCCGAGGGCTTCCCGGACCGTATGAAGGACGACCGTCGTTCGGCGGTGGATGCCCTCTACGACGCCAACCGCCTCGGCCAGAAGAACGGTAAGGGCTTCTATGCCTACGAAACCGACAAGCGTGGCAAGCCGAAGAAGGTGGCCGACGCCACGGTGCTCGACGTGCTCAAGCCTGTGGTATTCGAGCAGCGTGAGGTTACCGACGAGGACATCGTCAACTGGATGATGATCCCGCTGTGCCTGGAAACCGTGCGCTGCCTGGAGGACGGTATTGTCGAAACCGCCGCCGAAGCGGACATGGGCCTGGTTTATGGTATTGGCTTCCCGCCCTTCCGGGGTGGTGCGCTGCGGTACATCGACGCCATCGGTGTGGCCGAATTCGTTGCCCTGGCCGATCGCTACGCCGATCTGGGCCCGCTGTACCACCCGACCGCCAAGCTGCGTGAAATGGCCAAGACTGGCCAGCGCTTCTTCAACTGAGCGGTCAACGAGCTAGAGCGAGAGATTTGATATGAGCCTGAATCCAAGAGACGTGGTGATTGTCGACTTCGGTCGCACGCCCATGGGCCGCTCCAAGGGTGGCATGCACCGCAACACCCGCGCCGAAGACATGTCGGCGCACCTGATCACCAAACTGCTGGAACGCAACGACAAGGTCGACCCCAAAGAGGTGGAAGACGTGATCTGGGGGTGCGTCAACCAGACCCTGGAACAGGGCTGGAACATTGCCCGCATGGCGTCCCTGATGACACCCATCCCGCACACCTCGGCCGCGCAGACGGTCAGCCGCCTGTGCGGTTCGTCGATGAGCGCGCTGCACACCGCTGCCCAGGCCATCATGACCGGCAACGGCGATGTCTTCGTGATCGGCGGCGTCGAGCACATGGGCCATGTAAGCATGATGCATGGCGTTGACCCTAACCCGCACCTGTCGTTGCACGCCGCCAAGGCCTCGGGGATGATGGGCCTCACCGCCGAGATGCTCGGCAAGATGCACGGCATCACCCGAGAGCAGCAAGACCTGTTCGGCGTGCGTTCGCATCAGCTGGCCCACAAGGCCACGGTTGAAGGCAAGTTCAAGGACGAAATCATCCCCATGCAAGGGTATGACGAGAATGGCTTCCTCAAGGTGTTCGACTTTGACGAGACTATTCGCCCGGAAACCACGCTTGAAGGCCTGGCCTCGCTCAAGCCTGCGTTCAACCCCAAGGGGGGGACCGTGACTGCGGGTACGTCGTCGCAGATCACCGACGGTGCCTCGTGCATGATCGTGATGTCGGGGCAGCGTGCGATGGACCTGGGTATCCAGCCGATGGCGGTTATCCGTGCCATGGCAGTGGCTGGCGTAGACCCGGCAATCATGGGTTACGGGCCAGTGCCCTCTACCCAGAAAGCCCTCAAGCGTGCGGGCTTGACCATGGCCGATATCGACTTCATCGAGCTCAACGAAGCCTTCGCTGCGCAGGCCTTGCCAGTGCTCAAAGATTTGAAAGTGCTCGACAAGATGGATGAGAAGGTTAACCTGCACGGCGGCGCCATTGCTTTGGGCCACCCGTTTGGTTGCTCGGGGGCACGTATTTCCGGCACCCTGCTCAACGTCATGAAGCAGAACGGCGGTACCTTGGGGGTGGCGACCATGTGCGTCGGCCTGGGCCAAGGGATCACCACTGTCTTCGAACGCGTCTAAACGCGTAAGCTGACAGCGACCGGGGCCTTGTGCCCCGGTTTTGTTTTTTCTACCGTTTTGACCCAGAGGTGGGCGGCATGCAGATACAGCCAGGTGTGTACCGGCATTACAAAGGGCCTGAGTACCGTGTCTTCAGCGTTGCGCGACATTCCGAAAGCGAGGAGTGGATGGTGTTCTACCAATGCCTGTATGGTGACTACAGCTTTTGGGTGCGCCCCCTTGCAATGTTCTGTGAGTCGGTTGAGGTTGACGGCGAACAGGTGCCACGCTTTGCTTTGGTCAAGGCCGAAGAGGGCCTGGCAGGGGTGTCGGATAAGTCGCACGGCTGATCAGCCGAACTTGACCTCGCACTTTTGCCACTATATATAGCGGTGCCGCGTCTGGCACCTGACGTGTTTTTTATCTTCAGATTCAGGAATACACCGATCCATGGGCAAATCGCTGGTCATTGTGGAATCCCCGGCCAAGGCCAAGACCATCAACAAGTACCTGGGCAACCAGTACGTGGTGAAGTCGAGTATCGGCCATATCCGAGACCTCCCCACCAGCGGTTCGGCCAGCGCCAGCAAAGAGCCCGCCGCCAAGCGTGGCAAGGCGGCCGCGGGTGAGGCACCGGCCCTATCGCCGAAAGAAAAGGCTCGCCGTCAGCTGGTTGCACGCATGGGCGTCGACCCGGACCACGGCTGGAAGGCCAAGTACGAGATCCTTCCCGGCAAAGAGAAGGTGATCGACGAGCTGCGTCGCCTGGCCAAGGATGCTGACACCATCTACCTCGCAACCGACTTGGACCGCGAAGGGGAAGCCATTGCCTGGCACCTGCGCGAAGCCATCGGCGGCGACGACACCCGCTACAAGCGCGTGGTGTTCAACGAGATCACCAAAAAAGCCATCCAGGACGCGTTCTCGCAACCGGGGGAGCTGGATATCGACCGGGTCAACGCGCAACAGGCCAGGCGCTTCCTGGACCGCGTGGTGGGCTACATGGTCTCGCCATTGCTATGGTCCAAGATCGCTCGCGGCTTGTCCGCCGGGCGCGTGCAGTCGGTGGCGGTGAAGCTGGTGGTGGAGCGTGAACGTGAAATTCGTGCGTTCATCCCCCAGGAATACTGGGAAATCCACGCCGACCTCGGCACTGCAAAAAATGCCAAGGTGCGCTTCGAGGTCGCCCGTGAGAACGGTGAAGCCTTCAAGCCGCTGAATGAAGCCCAGGCCATGGCGGCCCTGGACAAGCTCAAGGCGTCCAGCTACAGCGTGGTCAAGCGTGAAGACCGCCCGACCAGCAGCAAGCCGTCGGCGCCGTTCATCACCTCGACATTGCAGCAGGCTGCCAGCAACCGCCTGGGCTTCGGCGTGAAGAAGACCATGATGATGGCCCAGCGTCTGTACGAAGCGGGCTATATCACGTACATGCGTACCGACTCCACCAACCTGTCGGTGGACGCCCTGGACATGGCGCGCAGCTACATCGAGCGCGAGTTCGGCAAGCAGTACCTGCCTGAAGCGCCCATGGTCTATGGCAGCAAGGAAGGCGCGCAGGAGGCCCACGAGGCCATTCGCCCTTCGGACGTCAACACGCACCCGACCAAGTTAAGTGGCATGGAGCGCGATGCCGAGCGCCTGTACGAGCTGATCTGGCGCCAGTTCCTGGCCTGCCAGATGCCACCGGCCCAGTACCTGTCCACCAGCGTGACCGTGGCGGCAGGTGACTTCGAATTGCGTGCCAAGGGCCGCATTCTGAAGTTCGACGGTTATACCCGGGTACTGCCGCAGCAGAGCAAGCCGGGCGAAGACGATGTGCTGCCAGAGATGGTGCAGGGCGAAGCCATGAAGCTGATGCAGCTCGACCCGAGCCAGCACTTCACCAAGCCACCAGCGCGTTTCACCGAGGCCAGCCTGGTCAAGGAAATGGAAAAGCGCGGCATCGGCCGCCCGTCAACCTATGCGGCGATCATTTCCACCATCCAGGACCGCGGCTATGTGACGTTGCACAACCGCCGGTTCTACTCCGAAAAAATGGGCGACATCGTAACCGAGCGCCTGTCGGAGAGCTTCGCCAACCTCATGGACTACGGCTTTACCGCCGGCATGGAAGAGAACCTGGACGACGTGGCCCAGGGTGAGCGCGACTGGAAGAACGTGCTGGACGAGTTCTACGGCGACTTCAGCAAGAAGCTGCAGACTGCCGAGTCCAGCGAAGACGGCATGCGCGCCAACCAGCCGACCATGACCAACATCGCCTGCAAGGAATGCGGCCGGCCGATGATGATTCGCACCGCCTCGACCGGTGTGTTCCTGGGCTGCTCCGGTTACAGCCTGCCGCCCAAAGAGCGCTGCAAGGCGACTGTCAACCTGGTGCCGGGCGATGAGATTGCCGCCGACGACGAAGGTGAGTCGGAATCGCGGGTACTGCTTGGCAAGCACCGCTGCCCGATCTGCGCCACGGCGATGGATGCGTACCTGCTGGACGAGAAGCACAAGTTGCACATCTGCGGCAACAACCCTGACTGCCCGGGTTACGAGATCGAAGAGGGTAACTACCGCATCAAGGGGTACGAAGGGCCTAGCCTTGAGTGCGACAAGTGCGGCAGCGAGATGCAGCTGAAAACGGGCCGGTTCGGCAAGTTCTTCGGCTGCACCAACCCGGCCTGCAAGAACACCCGCAAGCTGCTGAAGAGTGGCGAAGCGGCGCCACCGAAGATGGACAAGGTGGACATGCCTGAGCTCAAGTGCGAAAAGGTGGATGACACCTACGTGCTGCGTGACGGTGCTTCAGGCTTGTTCCTGGCTGCCAGCCAGTTCCCGAAAAACCGGGAAACCCGTGCGCCGTTGGTCTTGGAGATTGTGCCGCACAAGCACGAGATCGATCCCAAGTACCACTTCCTGTGCGATGCGCCTGCCAAAGACCCGGACGGCCGCCCGGCGGTGATCCGCTACAGCCGTAAGACCAAGGAGCAGTACGTGCAGTCTGAAGTCGACGGCAAGCCGACTGGCTGGAAGGCGTTCTACGATGGCAACGCCTGGAAGGTCGAAGACAAGCGCTGAGCAACAGCGTGTATTGTATTGGGGCCGCTATGCGGCCCTCGTCATTCATGAGCCGGCTAATTCGCCATGCAGCCTGATGGGAGGGCATAGAAATGGCCCAGGAAGTCTACACCCGTACCAACCAGAAACTGTTTTTTGCCGGGCTTGCGCTTGAATCCATGGCCAAGGCGGAACAAAGCCAGGCCATGAACGCGCAGGGCCTGGCCCAGGCAGAGCGTGAAGCCGCGCTGTTTCACCTGTATGGCGCATTGCTAGGGCTGTGTCATGAGGTCAGTGCTTTCTACCGTCTGCCCGCTGCTGCCAGTGTGGAGCAGGCCATGGCGGATGATGCGCTCAATGGCCTTGCCATCCCAGAGGTTGCAGAACTGCTGGAGCTTGCCCGTCAGCGGGAGACCTGGCTGGCGCAAATGCTGGGGGCTTACGCCGACCTGTTCCGGCCGCCCGTCGCACGCAAGGCGCCAAAAACTGACGTCACTCAGCCGCTGATCCAGGCCGTAAGCCTTGATGAACCGGCCACCGAACCACTGTCGAGGGATGAGCTGGAGAGCTGGCGCCATAACCTCAAAGCGCTCGTCAGGCGTTTTCGCGACGCGTTGAGTGAGTGCTGAGTCCAGCCAGCGCTGGTACAATGCTGGCCTTTCGTGGAGAACCGCCGTTTATGTCTACGTCTTTTCTGGAAATTGTCGAGTTGCCTGATGGCCGCATCGAACTGCGTCGCGCCGAGGATGAGGGCTCATTGGTAACCTTGGATTTCTCGGAGGATGCCAAGGTGTTTCTGCAGGGTCAGCATGTGGAGGTGGCCAAGGCCATGCTCAGCGTTGGCGTGCAAATGGCCGGGCGGCTTATGGATGGCGAGCTTGAGCGGGAAGAAGGGCCGCGCGTACTGCATTGAGGTGCGTCACGCTTAATGTTCTATGTGGTCGCAGGCAAGGCCTGAACATCAGCCAAAGCGGATGTTCAGGCTTTGTGCATTACCCGCGCTGGCAGCGCGGACCAATTGCTGGCGTGCAGTTGCGTTGACGTTGCCCAGCCAGCTGACCACGGTATGGCTGCGCCCCAGGCGCAGCGCTTCGCAGGTCAGTTGCAACGGGCTCTTATTGCCGCGAGGGTGCAGCAGCAGGATGCGCTCACGGTTGAGGCCGGCATCCCGTAGCCACGCCTGGGTCAGGCTGGACGGCGGGGCGATCAGGGTGAGCCAGCGGGCCTCGTCCTCTTCGCTCAGTTCGCGCAGTACCGGTGCCAACAAGGTCTGGCAATGGCTGGGTGCGCCGTGCAGCGACAACTCGCTGAACAGGTCGGGCGCGCTGCTCTGGCGACTCAGTTCGCTGGCTTTCAGCCCAGGCAATACAGGCTGTGCGAGGAATGCTTCGAACAGGGGCAACTGGACTTGCTCGTGTGCGTGAATGATCTGCTGCATGACGCCTCCTGGATCAGCGGCGAATGACGCCGACGCTCAAGCCCTCGATCACCAGTTCCTGTTCTTTCAGGTTGACTTCGATGGGGGCGAATTCTGGGTTTTCAGCGAGCAGCCAGACCTTGTTGCCTTCGCGCTTGAAGCGCTTGACGGTCACCTCGTCGCCGATGCGGGCCACGACGATCTGCCCGTTACGGGCTTCGCGGCAGGTGTGCACGGCCAGCAGGTCGCCATCTAGAATGCCGACGTCCTTCATGCTCATGCCGTGGACGCGCAACAGGTAGTCGGCCTGGGGGTGGAAGAAGGCAGGGCTGATGTTGCACGATTGCTCGATGTGCTGCTCGGCAAGAATGGGGGCGCCCGCTGCCACCCGCCCGATGATCGGCAGGCCGGCTTCTTCGGCCTTGGCTTCCAGGCCCGGGATGCGAATGCCGCGCGATGCCCCAGGGGTCATCTCGATGGCGCCTTTACGGGCGAGTGCCTTGAGGTGTTCTTCTGCGGCGTTGGGGGACTTGAACCCGAGCTCCTGTGCAATCTCGGCGCGGGTCGGCGGGAAACCGTTGTCCTCAAGGCAACGCTTGATGAACGCGAGGATTTCGGCTTGGCGTGGCGTCAGTTTCAACATGATCAGCGCTCTGTCTTTTTGTACAGTGACTGGGATTATATACAGTATTGGGGTGGCTGCAAGCACATAGCCTCAAGCTGCAAGTGGCAAGCTGCAAGTAGCACTTAGCAAGCATCACCGGCAAGGCCGGGCAGGGCAGCCCAGAACGGGGAGGAAGCAGGTGAGACTGGCCGGTCACGGAGCCTTGACAGACGCAGGGTTGAAACGTATGTTTCAAACACCTGTTTGTCTGGCGGAGCGCGCGGAGTAATCATGGCCCAATCGGAAACCGTTGAACGCATTCTCGATGCTGCCGAGCAGCTGTTCGCGGAAAGGGGGTTCGCCGAAACCTCGTTGCGGCTGATTACCAGCAAGGCCGGGGTCAACCTGGCCGCTGTAAATTACCATTTCGGCTCCAAGAAAGCCCTGATCCAGGCCGTGTTCTCGCGGTTCCTGGGGCCGTTCTGCGCCAGCCTGGAGCGCGAGCTCGAGCGCCGTCAAGCCAAGCCGGAACACAAGCCTACCCTCGAAGAACTGCTGGAAATGCTGGTGGAGCAGGCACTGGTGGTGCAGCCGCGCAGCAACAATGACCTGTCGATCTTCATGCGCCTGCTGGGCCTGGCCTTCAGCCAGAGCCAGGGGCACCTGCGCCGCTACCTGGAAGACATGTATGGCAAGGTGTTCCGCCGCTACATGCTGCTGGTCAACGAGGCTGCGCCGCGCATCCCGCCGCTGGAGCTGTTCTGGCGCGTGCACTTCATGCTCGGCGCTGCTGCCTTCAGCATGTCGGGTATCAAGGCGCTGCGGGCTATTGCCGAAACCGATTTCGGCATCAACACCTCCATCGAACAGGTGATGCGCCTCATGGTACCTTTCCTGGCGGCCGGCATGCGTGCCGACACCGGTGTCACCGACCCGGCCATGGCCAGTGCCCAGTTGCGCCCGCGCACCAAGGCCGCCCCCGTGGTTTCCAGCGCCAAGGCTTGATGCCGCCACGCTACCAGGCTGCGGCGCGCGCCACCCAGTCTCAATTCAAGGATTACCCATGACCGTCAGCCTGCAAGGCTCCCTGATGGTGGATATCGCCGGCCAATGGCTGACCGCCGAAGACCGCCACCTGCTGCGTCAACCCGAAGTGGCGGGGTTGATCATCTTTGCCCGCAACATCGACAGCCCGCGCCAGGTGCGTGAGCTGTGCGCCTCCATTCGCGCCATCCGCCCTGACCTGGTGCTGGCAGTGGATCAGGAAGGCGGCCGCGTCCAGCGTCTGCGCCAGGGCTTCGTACGGCTGCCGGCCATGCGGGCATTGGCGGACAACGGCAATGCCCTGTACCTCGCCGAGCAGTGCGGCTGGGTGATGGCCACCGAAGTGCTGGCGGTTGGGCTGGACCTGAGCTTCGCCCCCGTGCTGGACCTTGACCACCAACGCAGCGCCGTGGTGGGCAGCCGAGCCTTCGAGGGTGACCCGCAGCGCGCTACCGATCTGGCCGCCGCGTTCATCCGGGGCATGAATGCGGCGGGCATGGCTGCCTGCGGCAAGCACTTCCCTGGCCACGGCTGGGCCGAAGCCGACTCCCATGTGGCCATCCCGACCGACGAGCGCAGTTTGGCGCAATTGCGCCAGGCTGACCTGATTCCCTTCAGCCGCCTCAGTGGGCAGCTGGCGGCGGTGATGCCGGCGCATGTCATCTACCCGCAGGTCGACGACCGCCCGGCTGGCTTTTCCCGGCGCTGGCTGCAGGACATCCTGCGCGGCGAGCTGGGTTTCGACGGTGTGATCTTCAGTGACGACCTGTCCATGGCCGGGGCGCATGTGGTGGGTGACGCCGCCAGCCGTATCGAGGCGGCGCTTACCGCCGGTTGCGACATGGGCCTGGTGTGCAATGACCGGGCTGCAGCGGAGCTGGCGTTGAGCGCAGCGCAGCGTATGCAGGTGAAGCCCTCGCCACGCATCGCGCGCATGCGCGGCCAGGGCTTTGCCTGCACGGACTACCGCCAGCAACCGCGCTGGCTCGAGGCGTTGGGGGCGTTGCGCGAGGCGCAGTTGATCGACTGACCCCGCGGCTGCGGGGTCGGCACGGTCCGGTACCCGTTAGCGGCCGCGTTTACCCGGCAGTGGTGCAAACAGGGCTTCGATTTCCTCATCCCCCAGGCGCCATTGCCCGGCCTGCCCGCCGTCTAGCAAGCTGGCGGCCAACGCTGCCTTGTCTTGTTGCAGCAGCTGGATCTTCTCCTCGACGGTGCCGCGGGTAATCAGCTTGAACACGAACACCGGCTTGTCCTGGCCAATGCGGTAGGCGCGGTCGGTGGCCTGGCTCTCGCTGGCCGGGTTCCACCAGGGGTCGAAGTGGATCACGGTGTCGGCAGCGGTCAGGTTCAGCCCCACGCCGCCTGCCTTCAGGCTGATCAGAAATACCTCGCTGTGACCCTCCTGAAACTGTTGCACCGGTGTGCGCCTGTCACGGGTATCCCCTGTGAGCAGGCTGTAACGTATGTGGCGCTCTTGCAGTTCCTGTTCGATCAGGGCCAGCATCGAGGTGAACTGGGAGAACAGCAACACCCGCCGCCCTTCACCCAGCAGCTCGGCGAGCATCTCCATCAATGCCCCCAGCTTGCCCTTGTCGGCCTGGTTGCCCCGGGTTTCCACACCCTTGACCAGGCGCAAGTCGCAGCACACCTGGCGCAGCTTGAGCAGCGCATCCAGGATGACGATCTGGCTGCGCGCCGCGCCACTGCGGGCAATTTCGTCGCGGACCTTTTTGTCCATCGCCACCCGCACCGCCTCATAGGTGTCGCGCTGTGCGTCGCTGAGCTCGACCCAGTGCACCATCTCGGTCTTGGCTGGCAGCTCGGTGGCGACCTGTTCCTTGGTACGGCGCAGCAGAAACGGGCGAATACGGGTCACCAGGTGGGCCAGCCGCTCACTGTCGCCTTGACGCTCGATCGGGTTGCGGTAGTCCTGGTTGAACCGCTTCAGGTCCCCCAGCCAGCCGGGCATCAGGAAGTGAAAGATCGACCACAGCTCGCCCAGGTTGTTTTCCATCGGCGTGCCCGTCAGGCATACGCGCTGGTTGGCCTTGAGCTCGCACACCGCTTGCGCAGCCTTGCTGGTGCTGCTCTTGATGTTCTGCGCTTCGTCCAGGATCAGCACGTGCCAGGGTTGATCCTGTAAATAGCCCAGGTCGCGGGGCACCAGTGCATAGGTGGTCAACACCAGGTCGTATTCGTGCAGGTTTGCAAAGTGCTTGTTGCGCGAAGGGCCCTGCAGGGCCAGCACGCGCAGTTCGGGGGCGAAGCGCTGGGCCTCGTCCAGCCAGTTGGGTACAAGGCTGGTGGGCATCACCACCAGGGCCGGCGAGCCGAGCCTGCCGGCTTCTTTTTCCAGCAGCAGGTGCGCCAAGGCCTGCAGGGTTTTGCCCAGCCCCATGTCATCGCCCAGGATGCCGCCCGTGCCCATCTCGCGCAGCGCCTGCAACCAGTTCAGGCCTTGCTGCTGATAGGGGCGCAGGCTGGCCTGTAGCCCTGTGGGTGGTGGCACCTGCAGGTCGCGGGCATCGCGCAGGCGGCGCCCCAGGTCACGGACATGCGCGCCGCCTTCCCAGTGCAGGGGCAACCCATCGACTTCGTTCAGCCGCGCTGCATCGGCACGGTCCAGGCGTACGGCGGGGCCGGCCTCGTGTTCGCCGAGGTACAGCCCGCCCAGGGTCGCCATGACCGCCTTGACTCGGCCATAGGGCAGGGCGACGCGCAGGGCAGGGCTGTCCAGCCGCCCGCGGTTCAGGTCAATCAGCAGGTGCTCGTCATCGTTGCGTTTGGCCAGTTCGCTGGGGCGTAGCAGTTCGGGGCTGCTGCGCAGCAGGTGCAGCACGATGGGTAGCAGGCTGTGGCGCTGCCCTTCGACCACGATGCCCAGTTCCAGGTCGAACCATTCGTGGCCTGGCGCTTCATCGATGGACGCGTACCAGTCATCCACCTCCTGCAGGTTGAAGGCAAAGTCGCGGTGCATATCTATTTGCCAGCCCGCATCACGCAGCGGCCCTGCGCCTTCGCGCGCGAATTTCAGCCATGTTTCGTCGTCGGCGAGTTGGAACATTTCACCCGCGCTGTCAGGCAGTGCCTTGCTCTGCCGCGTTGCCACCTTGAAGCCCATGTCGCGCAGCGTTTTGCGCAAACGTTGCTCGGCTTCGGGCTGGCGGCGGATGCGTTGGCTGGTGCTGCCCACCAGGCGGGTCAGGGGCTTGTCGTCATTGCCGCTCGCCCGCAAACCATCGTAGTCGAAGGCCAGTGCGGCGCGGTGCTGAAACTGCCGCTGCATGCGGCCGGTCTTGGGCATGTAGGCGGTGAACTCGACACTGCCCAGGGTCAGGTGGGGCGTGGGCGGGATGTCGTCGATCAGTTGCTCCTGTACGGGCGCCGGGGTGGGCACCTGATGGCTGAGCGCATTGAGTTTATGGCTGAGAGGGACGACCAGGTGCTCAGGCACCACTGGGGCGACGGTCAGTTGCATGGCCGTGTGCGGGTTCAGGGTATGCTCGACCGTGCCGACTTCTTTTGTATCGATATCGAGGTAGTAGAGTGGCACCAGGGGGATGACACACAGCATCTGCCCGCCATCGCTCACCCACGTGCCGCGATAGGCACCGCTGTCCAGCCGTACCCAGCGAAACTCGGCCTTGAGCGCAGGCCCCTGGCGCAGCAGCGGCAGCTCTGGCAGGTACAGCAGGCGCCCGGTATCAAGGGCACGCTGGAACAGCTCGCCGCCTTCGTGACCCCTCAGCCGGTAGCCGCGATCCTGGCCGCCGCCCTGGTTCAGTGCCGAAAGCAGCCGCAGGATGCGAATATCGTCCTCGGTGACGAAGTTCGGCGGCTGATACAGGTAATCGTAAAGTGACTGCACACGGCTGTAACGGATGCCATCGGCAGTGCGTGTGCCTTTGCGCACCATCAACGAGCAGCTGTCGTCATTCTCGAGCCTGAGTTCGTAGCAGACCATGCGCCCGCGTTTGTCCTTGCCCTCTTCGGTTTTGCGGGGTGCCTGCTCCAGGCCGGTCAGCCAGTGCTGCAGCTCGGGCGAGAGGGTCGTGCTTTTGGGTGCGGCGGGCTCATGGCTGGCGTAAGGGTCACAGATTGAAAACAGCACAGCGGCGCAGTGTTTGCAGTTGACCTGCACGGGGCAGGTGCAGTCACCGTCGATCATGCACCGCCCGTTTTCCAGGGTGACGAAGATCGTCTGGCTGTAGCGCTGCCCGCGGCTTCCCTCGCACGTGGCGGAAATCAGCTGGGTGTCTACTGCTTCCAGTTCGACCCTGCCTTCTTCGGCGTATTTCTCGCCCCGCTGCAAAGCGCCACGGTCGAAGCATTTGACCCAGTTCGGATTGTCGCTCAAGCATTCGAACGCATCTCTTGCCATGGCTTACTGCTCCAGCAATTCCGGGTCCATGGGCGGCATTTTGGGCGTGCCTGGGGGCGTTACTTTCAGCAGCAAGGCCAAGTGGCCGCCGTCGAGGAAGGTGAGTTGGCCGGCCTTGACGTTGCTGTTGGCCTGCCTGAACTGCTCGCTTTGCAACACGCTGCCATTGCCGTCGAGCTGGTTGACCCACAGGTTGGCCTCCACCGTGATGAAGCGGCCCTGGCCAATGCTGAGGTTGCCTTCGATAGGGAAGTGGCCGAACTGCTCGTTGCCTTCACCCAAGGCAATACGGCTTGGCCCATCGCCCACCTGCTGCTGCCAGGCCCGGTGCATCAGCACGGTGTAGTCTGCCGTGGCCTCCAGGCGGGTGGCTTCATCTTCAAGGGCAGGGCGCTGTTCGGCGTCCTTGCCAAGGCGTGGGGCACCGGCACTCCAGTTTTCAGGCGCGAACGGGCTGGTGAAGGCGGGCACGTTGTTTTGCCGTACCAGTATCATTTCTACCTGGTACAGGCCCTGGGCGAATGCGCTGGGGGCAAAAGCCGCCAGCAGCAGGGTCAGGCAACGGATGGCACGCATGGGTCTTCCTTAAGCAGGCTGTGGTGTCAGGCGCTCGAACAGCGCCTCCAGGGTATTGAAGCGTTCGTCGGGGCGTTCCATCGGGACCATGAAGCGGAACTGGGTAGCCCCCTCGAACTTGTAGCGTTTGGGTTGGCCCTGGATCAGCTTGATCAGGGTCAATGGGTCGACCGGGGTTTCGGCCTCGAACTCGAGCTTGCCGCCGTTGGGGCCGGCGTCGACCTTCTTGATGCCGAGCTTTTCTGCCTGCAGCTTGAGCGCCGTCAGGCGCATCAGGTTCTTGGTCGGCTCCGGCAGCAGGCCGAAGCGGTCGATCATCTCCACCTGCAGGTCTTTAAGGCCTTCTTCGTCGGCGGCCGAGGCGATGCGCTTGTACAGGATCAGCCGCGCATGCACGTCCGGCAGGTAGTCTTCCGGGATCAGCGCCGGCAGGCGCAGGTTGATCTCCGGGCCGCCGCCCAGTGGCTGCTCGAGGTTGGGCTGGGTGCCCTTGCGGATGGCCTTGACCGCGCGCTCGAGCATTTCCATGTAGAGCGTGAAGCCCACCGCCTGGATCTGACCACTCTGGCCTTCGCCCAGCAGTTCGCCAGCCCCGCGGATTTCCAGGTCGTTGGTGGCCAGCACGAAGCCGGCCCCCAGGTCCTGGGTGTTGGCGATGGCTTCCAGGCGCTTTTCTGCGTCGGCGCTCACCTTTTGCCGGGTGGGCGTGAGCAAGTAGGCGTAGGCCTGGTGGTGGCTGCGGCCTACCCGGCCACGCAGCTGGTGCAGCTGGGCCAGGCCGAACTTGTCGGCGCGCTCGATGACGATAGTGTTGGCGCTTGGCACGTCGATGCCGGTTTCGATGATGGTCGAAGCCACCAGCACGTTGAAGCGCTTGTGGTAGAAGTCGCTCATCACCTGCTCCAGTTCACGCTCGCGCATCTGGCCATGGCCGATGCCAATGCGCGCCTCGGGCACCAGCTCTGCCAGGTCGGCGGCGCACTTCTCGATGGTTTTTACATCGTTGTGCAGGTAGTACACCTGGCCGCCGCGCAGCAGTTCGCGCAGCAGCGCTTCCTTCACCGTGCTGTTGTTCTGCTCCATGACGAAGGTACGTACCGACAGGCGACGTGCCGGCGGCGTGGCGATGATGGACAGGTCACGCATGCCGGCCACTGCCATGTTCAGCGTGCGCGGAATGGGCGTGGCGGTGAGGGTGAGGATGTCGACCTCGCTGCGCAGCGCCTTCAGTTGTTCTTTCTGGCGCACGCCAAAGCGGTGCTCTTCGTCGATGATGGCCAGGCCCAGGTCCTTGAAGCGCACATCGTCCTGCAGCAGCTTGTGGGTGCCGATGAGGATGTCGATCTTGCCCTCGGCCAGGTCCGCAGCGGCGCTGGCCACCTCCTTCGCGGACTTGAAGCGGCTCATGACCTCTACGGTCACCGGCCAGTCGGCGAAGCGGTCGCGGAAGCTGTTGTAGTGCTGCTGCGCGAGCAAGGTGGTAGGCACCAGCACGGCCACCTGGCGGCCACTGTGCACCGCGATGAACGCGGCGCGCATGGCCACTTCGGTCTTGCCGAAGCCCACGTCGCCGCACACCAGGCGGTCCATGGGCTTGGGCGCCAGCATGTCGCTGCGCACCGCTTCGATGGCTGCCTGCTGGTCGGGGGTTTCCTCGAACGGGAAGCCGGCACTGAAGGTGGCGTAGTCGGCGGCCGGGTCGGCGAAGGCATAGCCCTTGCGCGCGGCGCGGCGGGCATAGATGTCGAGCAGTTCGGCGGCTACGTCGCGCACCTGTTCGGCGGCCTTGCGCTTGGCTTTTTGCCAGGCTTCGGAACCCAGCCGGTGCAGTGGGGCCAGGGCATCGTCGCTGCCGGTGTAGCGGGCGATGAGGTGCAGGTTGGCAACCGGCACATACAGCTTGGCGCCCTCGGCATACGCCAGGGTAAGAAACTCGGCGGCCTGGCCGTCGATTTCCAGCGTAGCCAGGCCCAGGTAACGGCCAACACCGTGGTCGATGTGCACCACGGGCGCGCCTTCGCGCAGTTCGGTCAGGTTCTTGATGACGGCGTCGTTGGCGGTTTCGCCGCGCTTGTCACGGCGCCGGCGCTGCATCACGCGCTGGCCGAACAGCGGGCTCTCGGCAACCAGGGCAATGGCGGGGTCGTCCAGCACCAGGCCTTCGTCCAGCGGGGCGATGGTAATGGCCAGGCGCTCGCTGCCGGTGATGAAGTCTGCCCAGCCCTCGACCGTGTGCGGGCGCAGCTTGAGCCGCTCGAGCAGCTCCAGCAGCACTTCGCGGCGCCCGGCGGATTCGGCGGTGAACAGCACGCGGCCGCCGAACTGGTCGAGGAAGGCTGACAGCTCGGCCAGGGGCTGGTTGGCCTTGGCTTCGATCGCAAGGTTGGGCAGCGCCCGGGCAGCGAAGCGCGCGCGGCCAGCGCCTGCGTCCAGGTCCTCGCTGCTGACCACCACCCGGGGCCATTGCTTGAGCCGGGCAAAGCAGTCTTCTACCGGCAGGAACAGTTCGGCCGGGGGCAGCAGCGGGCGGCTCAAGTCGCCGCGGCGGTCTTCATAGCGCCCGCGCACGTCGTTCCAGAAGTGCTCGGCGGCCTGCTCCACGCCTGGCAGCGAGAACACCTGGGTGTCGGCGGGCAAGTAGTCGAACAGGGTGGCGGTTTCTTCGAAGAACAGTGGCAGGTAGTACTCGATGCCCGCCGGGATGATGCCGCTGGCGAGGTCCTGGAAGATGGCGCTGCGGCGGAAGTCGACGTCGAAGCGCTCACGGAACCGCGCCTTGAAGCGGGTCACTTCTTCCTTCTGCATCGGGAATTCCCGCGCCGGCAGCAGCCGGATCGAGTCCACCTTGTCGATGGAGCGCTGGGTTTCCGGGTCGAAGGTGCGCAGCGTTTCGATCTCGTCATCGAACAGGTCGATGCGGTAGGGCAGTTTGCTGCCCATGGGGAACAGGTCGATCAGGGCGCCACGCACGGCGAACTCACCGTGTTCGTATACGGTATCGACGCATCGGTAGCCCGTGGCCTCCAGGCGGCTGCGCATCTGCTCTACGTCGATGGTCTGGCCTACGTCCAGCACCAGGCTGCTGCCCAGCAGAAACCGTGTAGGCGCCAGGCGGTGCAGGGCGGTGGTGATGGGAACCACCAGGATGCCGTGGCTGAGCTCCGGCAGCCGGTAAAGGCTGGCGATGCGCTGGGAAATGATGTCCTGGTGCGGCGAGAACAGGTCGTACGGCAGGGTTTCCCAATCGGGAAACGGCAGCACCGGCAGCTCGGGGGCGAAGAACTTCAGCTCTTGCTCGAGGCGGTCGGCGGCCTGGCTGTCGGCGGTCAGCAGCAGGGTGAAGCGGCCAGCGCTGCTGGCAGCCTCGGCGATGGCAAGGCTGAGGGCGGCCCCGGGCAGGTTGCCCCAGGTTTGTTTGCCGGCCGTGGCCGACAGTTGCGGTAGGCGCAGAACTGACACGGGAGATGGCACTCCAAGCGTTGCGGCAAAGAGGTCGATTGTACCGGTGACCGTGCCGGCTGTCAGGCTTGGATGGGCATGATTGCTGGCCTGCGTCACCGCGACAGGCGCTCATTGCCGGTTACGCATCGGGGCGTCATAATGTAGCCCCTTTTTTCTGTCCCTACATGTGGAAGGTTCCCGTGACTCAGAAGCCCGACCAGTGTCTTGGTGAGTGGATCGATCGTGAAGCCCTGGCTGAAGCGATGATCCCGCTTATCGGTCAGCTCTACCGCAACAACAATGTGGTGAGCTCGATTTATGGCCGTAGCCTGATCAACCGTTCGGTTATCTCGATCCTCA
Organism: Pseudomonas sp. S32; assembly: GCF_016648095.1. Classification (NCBI taxonomy): domain Bacteria; kingdom Pseudomonadati; phylum Pseudomonadota; class Gammaproteobacteria; order Pseudomonadales; family Pseudomonadaceae; genus Pseudomonas; species Pseudomonas sp. S32. The sequence goes on along the minus strand of NZ_JACVVF010000011.1, from coordinate 18,783 downwards.
AGGCGCACCGCTTTGCGCGTCATCGCCAAACCGACGAAACCGAACTGTCTGTTCACGAGACATTCCCCCTGCTCAAGGCCATGAGCGAGCTGAAGCTGGGCGCCGCTTCGGTCGACCTGGGCAAGCTGGCCAACAAGTTCAAGCAGGAAGGCAATGGCCGTACGGCCGAGCAGTTCGTCCGCGAAGAACTGGCCGAAGTGGTTGGCCAGCAGAACGCTGCTGCGCGCAAGGGCACCGACGTGGTGCTGTACGGCTTCGGTCGCATCGGCCGCCTGCTGGCACGCATCCTGATCGAAAAAACCGGTGGTGGCGACGGCCTGCGCCTGCGTGCCATCGTCGTGCGCAAAGGCGCTGAAAACGACCTGGTCAAGCGCGCCAGCCTGCTGCGTCGCGACTCGGTGCACGGCCCGTTCGATGGCACCATCACCATCGATGAAGCCAACAACACCCTCACCGCCAACGGCAACCTGATCCAGATCATCTACGCCAAGAGCCCGAGCGAAGTCGACTACACCCAGTACGGCATCGAGAACGCACTGATCGTCGACAACACCGGCGTATGGCGCGATGCCGACGGCCTGGGCCAGCACCTGGCCTGCCCGGGCGCCGGTCGCGTGATCCTTACCGCACCTGGCAAGGGCGCGCTGAAGAACATCGTGCACGGTATCAACCACGGCGACATCGCTGCCGATGACAAGATCATCTCGGCCGCCTCCTGCACCACCAACGCCATCGTGCCGGTGCTCAAGGCTGTCAACGACCAGTACGGCATCATCAATGGTCACGTCGAAACCGTTCACTCGTTCACCAACGACCAGAACCTGATCGACAACTTCCACAAGGGCAGCCGTCGTGGCCGTGCCGCGCCGCTGAACATGGTCATCACCGAAACCGGTGCTGCCACCGCTGCCGCCAAGGCCTTGCCAGTACTCAAGGGCAAGCTGACCGGCAACGCCATTCGCGTGCCGACGCCGAACGTGTCGATGGCCATCCTGAACCTGAACCTGGACAAGGCCACCACCCACGAAGAAATCAACGAGTACCTGCGCCAGACCGCCATGCACTCGGAACTGCACAAGCAGATCGACTACGTCAGCTCGCAGGAAGTGGTGTCCACCGACTTCGTCGGCTCGCGTCACGCCGGTGTGGTAGACGCCGAGGCCACCATTTGCAACGACAACCGTGTCGTGCTGTACGTGTGGTACGACAACGAGTTTGGCTACAGCTGCCAGGTAGTGCGTGTGATGGAAGAAATGGCCGGGGTCAACCCGCCAGCATTCCCACACTGATACGCCTGCACGGCCATGAGCAGACGGGAACCTTCGGGTTCCCGTTTTCGTTCTGGCCGGCGGCGGCCAAGTGAGTGCCCGGGTGACTCCATCCGGCATTTGACGGAGAATGGCCGACGCTTTTGTGCAGTGGCTGGGTGACTGCCCTGCATTCGGCAGGCGTCGAAAGGCGAATGAAAGCACCAGCAGGGATGATCAACGCCACGGAATCGGTGACCCTATGTAGTGCGGGTAAAATTGGCCTACGACGCGACCAAGGGTTAATGTGCGCGGCGTTCACGCTTGATTAGACTGCACCCGAATTTTCTCATGGCGCTCTGGCGACATGATCGCGCCCCGCAAGCGACCGTGGCTTGCGGGCCAGTTCTGAAGGAGTACGCATGGCTGTCTACAACTACGACGTAGTGGTGCTGGGGTCCGGCCCGGCCGGTGAGGGGGCGGCGATGAACGCCGCCAAAGCAGGGCGCAAGGTGGCGATGGTGGACAGCCGTCGCCAAGTCGGGGGTAACTGCACTCACCTGGGTACCATTCCGTCCAAGGCACTGCGTCACTCGGTGCGGCAGATCATGCAGTTCAACACCAACACCATGTTCCGCGCCATCGGTGAGCCGCGCTGGTTCTCGTTCCCCGATGTGCTGAAAAGCGCCGAAAAGGTCATCGCCAAGCAGGTGGCTTCACGCACCGGCTACTATGCGCGCAACCGCGTCGACCTGTTCTTCGGCACCGGCAGCTTCGCTGACGAACAAACCATCGAGGTGGTGTGCCCCAACGGTGTGGTTGAAAAACTCAACGCCAAGCACATCATCATCGCCACCGGCTCGCGTCCCTATCGCCCTGCCGATATCGACTTCAACCACCCGCGGGTGTACGACAGCGACACCATCCTCAGCCTCAGCCACACCCCGCGCAAGTTGATCGTATACGGGGCCGGTGTGATCGGTTGCGAATATGCCTCCATCTTCAGCGGCCTGGGCGTGCTGGTGGAGCTGGTGGACAACCGGGGGCAGTTGCTCAGCTTCCTGGATTCGGAAATTTCCCAGGCGCTGAGTTACCACTTCAGCAACAACAACATCACCGTGCGCCATAACGAAGATTACGAGCGCGTGGAAGGGCTGGACAACGGTGTGATCCTGCACCTGAAGTCGGGCAAGAAGATCAAGGCCGATGCCTTGCTGTGGTGCAATGGCCGTACCGGCAACACCGACAAGCTGGGCCTGGAGAACATCGGCATCAAGGTCAACAGCCGCGGCCAGATCGAAGTGGACGAGGCCTACCGCACCAGCGTGCCGAACATCTATGGCGCGGGCGACGTGATCGGCTGGCCGAGCCTGGCCAGTGCTGCCCACGACCAGGGCCGTTCTGCCGCTGGCAGCATCGTCGACAACGGTAGCTGGCGCTTCGTCAACGATGTGCCCACCGGCATCTACACCATTCCCGAGATCAGCTCCATCGGCAAGAACGAGCAGGAACTCACCCAGGCCAAGGTGCCGTACGAGGTGGGCAAGGCGTTCTTCAAGAGCATGGCGCGGGCGCAGATTGCCGGTGAGCCCCAGGGCATGCTGAAAATCCTGTTCCACCGCGAAACCTTGCAGGTGCTGGGCGTGCACTGCTTCGGCTACCAGGCTTCGGAGATTGTGCACATCGGGCAGGCGGTGATGAACCAGCCTGGCGAACTGAACAACCTGAAGTACTTCGTCAACACCACGTTCAACTACCCGACCATGGCCGAGGCCTATCGGGTAGCGGCGTACGACGGCCTGAACCGGCTTTTTTGAGCGGCTCCGACCGGTGGCCTGAGCCGGTCGGAGAGACCGAATTCAACCCTGCCCGAGGGTGGTCCTGGCCAAACCGGGAAAGTCTGTAATCAGGCTGTCCACGCCGAAGTCGGCGAGCCTTCGCATCAGCGCGGGTTCGTTGACCGTCCACACCGACACGTGCAAACCCTGGCCCTGCGCTTTGAGCAGGCGCTCGGGGGTGCACAGTGTCCAGTTCAGCGCCAGCATCTGGCAGCCGTAGTTCTGGGCCACTTTCAGCGGGTCCAGCCAGGCGTACTCGGCCACCAGGCCGCGCTGCACGTCCGGCACCAGTTCCTGGGCGGCGCCCAGTACTTCACGTGAACTTGACGTGATGGTCACCTTGTCCAGCAGGCCGTATTGCTGTGCCAGCTCGCGAATGGCCAGAACCGTGGTGGCGGCGCGGGTGCGCGAGGCGCTTTTCACTTCCAGCTGCCAGTGCTCGAACGGGCACTTCTCGAACAACTCCTCGAGCCGCGGAATAGGGCAGGGCTGCACCCAGCCCGGGCCACCGTTGCGTGCGTCGATCTTGACCAGGTCTGCCGCCGGGTGCTCGACCACCTTGCCGCGTTTGCCTGTGGTGCGTTTGAGGCTCGGGTCGTGGATGACCATGAGCTGGTTGTCTGCCGACAGGTGCAGGTCCAGCTCGCAGCGCATCACGCCGTGAGACAGGCACTGGCGGAAACTGTTGAGGGTGTTCTCGGGTGCTTCGCCCTTGGCGCCGCGATGGCCGTAGATCAGGGTCACGTTCGTTCCTTCAAATCAGAGAGAAAAGGCATTCAGGACGCAGGGTCGTTGTGTTCCAGTTGCTCACGTCGCTGTTGTTGCTGGCGCTGCAGAATATAGCGGGCCAGCAATTGACGCTGGGCGTCGGTCATGTCGGTAAATTCGGTGCCAATGTCGAAGCCGCCCTGGCTGCGCGGGTCGCAGTGGGTCACCTTGCCGCGCAGCAGCAGGCCATGGGCGCGCGGCATCAGCACCAGTTTCACCTTCACGCGGGTGCCCGGTGGCACGGGCGTGGCCTGCACGCATTCGATGCCGCCTTCGGAGATGACCACCGGTTGCGGCTGGCCCACTTCGCCGAGCAAGGTCTGGGCCACCACTGCACTGAGCAGGTCCAGGCGTTTGTTCTGCGCCCGCAGGAACGCGGCCAGGGTGCGATCCTTGTCGCTCAGCTGGCGCAGCAGGTGCTGGGCCTCGAAGTCGGACAAATGCAGTTCGCTGAGCAGGTTGAACAGTGGGGAATCATCCTGCAGCACATCTGCCTCAAGGGCTTGCGCTGCGCTCAGGGGGCTTAATTGAAGTGCGATGCGGTCTGCGATGCGGTAGTATTCGCGGCGATCTTCTTCGTCTAATGTCGTCATGGCGAACCCTGGGTAGCGGCAGTGGTCCGAGTGTAAAGCCGCCGCAGGCGCCTCGCCACAAGGACGTTCCCTTTCATCCGAACAAGCCCCGACATGTTCAGACCTCTTTTCGCATTCATTGGCACCCGTTACACCCGTGCCAAACGCCGTAACCACTTCGTCTCGTTCATTTCCCTGACCTCGATGATCGGCCTCGCCCTGGGCGTGGTGGTGATGATCGTGGTGCTATCGGTAATGAACGGTTTCGACCACGAAATGCGCACCCGGGTGTTGGGCATGATCCCGCATGCCACCCTGGAGAGCGGCCAGCCCATCGCCGACTGGCCTGCCCTTGCCCAACAAGTAAAGCAGAATCCTCAGGTGCTGGCCGTAGCGCCCTACACCCAGATGCAGGGCCTGCTGACCCACGATGGCAAGGTGCAGAAGGTGCTGCTCAACGGCATCGACCCTGCCCGCGAGCGGGAGGTGTCGATCATCGACAAGTTCCTCCTGCAAGGCCGCCTGGACCAGCTGGCGCCGGGCGAGTGGGGCATCATGATCGGGGACAAGGCCGCTGCCAAACTGGGCGTGGCCATTGGCGACAAGCTCACGTTCGTGGCCCCCGAGGTCAGCGTGACGCCTGCCGGCATGTTCCCGCGCATGAAACGCTTTACCGTAGTGGGCACTTTCCACGTTGGCGCGGGTGAGATCGACGGCTACCTGGGCCTCACGAACATCAGCGACCTGTCGCGCCTGCACCGCTGGAAACCCGACCAGGTGCAGGGCCTGCGGCTGAAGTTCGATGACCTGTTCCAGGCGCCACGGGTGGCCTATGACATCGCCCAGCGCCTGGGCGACCAGGAATTCTACAGCCGCGACTGGACCCGTACCCACGGCAACCTGTACCAGGCCATCCGCATGGAAAAGGCAATGATCGGCCTGCTGTTGCTGCTGATCGTGGCAGTGGCTGCGTTCAACATCATTTCCACGCTGGTAATGGTGGTGAACGACAAGCGCGGCGACATCGCCATCCTGCGCACACTGGGGGCTACCCCGGGCCAGATCATGCTCATCTTCATGGTCCAGGGCACGGTGATTGGCGTGATCGGCACCCTGATCGGCGCCGGGGTCGGCATCCTTGCGGCGCTGAACGTCAGCGCCGCCATCGCTGGCATCGAGAAACTGATCGGGCACAAGTTCCTCAATGCCGACGTGTATTTCATCGATTACCTGCCCTCGCAGATCCAGGCCCAGGATGTGTACATGGTCTGTGGTGCGGCGCTGGTCCTGAGTTTCTTCGCCACCCTGTACCCGGCCTGGCGTGCCGCCCGCACCCAGCCTGCAGAGGCGCTACGTTATGAGTGAGTCGCGCATGAGTGATAAAGCCGTTCTGAGTTGCCGCAACCTGGGCAAGGCCTACGACGAGGGGCCGGAATCGGTGCAGGTGTTGTCCGGGCTCAACCTGGAGCTGCACCCCGGTGAGCGTGTGGCCATCGTCGGCAGTTCTGGCTCGGGCAAGAGTACCTTGCTCAACCTGCTGGGCGGCCTCGACCGGCCGACCCAGGGCAGCGTCTGGCTGGCCGGTGAAGAGTTGTCGGCGTTGGGGGAGCGTGCCCGCGGCCTGCTGCGCAACCGGGCGCTGGGTTTCGTCTATCAGTTCCACCATCTCCTGCCTGAGTTCACCGCCGTCGAGAACGTGTGCATGCCGCTGCTGATCGGCCGTACGCCCATCCCCGAGGCCCGTGAGCGTGCCGAAGCGCTGCTCACGCGCGTGGGCCTGGCCCACCGCTTCAACCACAAGCCGGCAGAGTTGTCCGGCGGTGAGCGTCAGCGGGTGGCCATTGCCCGGGCGCTGGTCAACCGCCCGGGGCTGGTGATGCTCGACGAGCCCACCGGCAACCTCGACCACCACACCGCTCAGGGCATACAGGAGCTGATGCAGGAGCTGTCGGGCGCATCGCGCACGGCATTCCTGGTAGTGACCCATGACCTGAACCTGGCCCGTCAGATGGACCGCGTGCTGAAGCTCGAAGACGGCCACCTGGTGGCGATCTGACCGATTTGCCGGGGCGGCACTGCCGCCCCGTTTTCCGTTTTTCATTGGGTGTTCTTGCACATGTTCAGACCCTTGCCCATTTTCATCGGCGCGCGCTACACCCGGGCCAAGCGCCGCAACCACTTCATCTCGTTCATCTCGATGACTTCGATGATCGGCCTGTCGCTGGGCGTGCTGGCAATGATCGTGGTGCTGTCGGTGATGAACGGCTTCCAGCGCGAAATGAGCTCGCGCATCCTGGGCCTGGTGCCCCATGCCGCCATCCTTGGCGAGCAGCCACTGGACGATTGGCATAAGGTGGCCGACGCCGCCCTGCAGAACCCGGCCGTGATGGCGGCGGCGCCGATCACCGAGATGGAAGGGATGTTGTCTTACAAAGGCGCGATGCAGCCCATCCAGGTAGGCGGTATCGACCCAGCGCAAGAGAGCAAGGTCTCGATCGTCGGCCAGCACATCGTCCAGGGCCAATTGCAGGACCTGCAGCCCGGCGAGTACGGGGTGGTAATCGGCGAGCTGACCGCCCGGCGCTTTCGCCTCAATACCGGTGACAAGCTGACCCTGATCGTACCGGAAATCAGCACCGAGCCCGGCGGTATAACGCCGCGCATGCAGCGCCTGACCGTGGTAGGCATCTTCAAGGTGGGCGCCGAACTCGACGGTTCCCAGGCCTACATTCATATGGCCGATGCCGCGGCCATGCAACGCTGGGCGCCGGGCCAGGTGCAGGGCGTGCGGCTGAAACTGCATGACCTGTACGCCGCGCCGCAGGTGTCCAAGGCCATTGCTGCGCAACTGGGCGACGGTTACCGCGCCGATGACTGGTCCCACACCCAGGGCAGCCTGTTCAGTGCCATGAAGATGGAAAAGACCATGATCGGCCTGTTGCTGATGATGATCATCGCTGTGGCCGCGTTCAACATCATCGCCACCCTGGTGATGGTGGTGAACGACAAGGGCCCGGACATCGCCATTTTGCGCACCCTGGGTGCCACGCCTGCGCAGATCATGGGCACGTTCATGGTGCAAGGCAGCCTGATCGGGGTGGTCGGCACGCTCATCGGCGGCGTATTGGGCGTGGTTGCCGCGCTGAATGTGAGCCAGATCGTCGGTTGGCTGGAGCGTGTGAGCGGCCAGCACATCTTTACCTCGGACGTGTACTTCATCAGCAGCCTGCCCTCCGAGCTGCAGTGGGGGGATGTGGCGATCATCTGCGCGGCTGGCCTGGTGATGAGCTTCCTTGCCACCCTCTACCCGGCCTACCGCGCCTCGCAGGTGCAGCCGGCGATCGGCCTGGCTGTGTAACCACAGCCGGTACCCCAGGAGGGGCGTGCTGCGCCCCTCTCAGTGCGCTTCTGAGAACGTGATCACGAAGCGTGTCCAGCCGTTTGCACACGCCACCGTAATGTCCCCACCATGGGCTTGCACGATGGACCGGGTGAGCGCCAGGCCCAGCCCCGCATGCTCACCGCTGCCTTCGTGGCGGGCCGGGTCTACCCGATAGAAACGGTCGAAAAGCCGCGGCAGGGCGGCCGGGCTGATGGCCGCGCCGGTGTTGGCCACGCAGATGACAGGCCCAGGTTGCAAGGTCACCTGTACCTGCCCACCGGTGGGGGTGAAGCGCAGGGCGTTGTCCAGCAGGTTGGACAGTGCCCGGCGCAACATCGGCCGGTCGCCGCTCAGCGTGGCCTGCCCTTCGCGGTGCAGGGTCACGTTGTTGTCTTCGGCCAGCGGCGCGTAGAACTCCAGCAGGGCATCTGCTTCATCATGTAGCGCCAGCGGCGTGTGCCCCGGTACCAGCAGGCCATGGTCGGCCTTGGCCAGAAACAGCATGTCGTTGATCATCTGCGCCATGCCCTGCAGCGCTTCGAGGTTGCCATGCAGCGCCTCGTGGTATTCCTCCAGGCTGCGCGGGCGGGTGAGGGTGACTTGGGTGTGGGTGAGCATGTTGGACAATGGCGTGCGCAGCTCATGGGCGATGTCGGCTGAAAATGCCGACAGGCGCTGGAAGGCGTCGTCCAGGCGTTGCAGCATGGCATTCATGGCGGTGGCCAGTTCTGCCAGCTCGTCGGGCATCTGCGCCACCGGCAGGCGTGTGGTCAACGAGCGTGCGCCTACGCTGGCCGCCACCAGGCCCATTTGCCGTAACGGCCGCAGGCTGCTGCGTGCAGCCCAGGCGCCCAGCAGGGCAGTGGCCAGCGCCGACAGGCCCACCGTGAGCCAGATCAGCCGCTGCATACCCTGCAGAAAATGCTGGTGGTGAGTGATATCCAGATACAACGCCACCTGCGGCGACTGCGGGGCGCCCGGCAGCAACGGTTGCGCCAGGCTGCGGTAATCGGTGCCCTGGGCGTGCAAGGTGGCAAGGCCGCCGGGCACCGGCAGTGCAGGTAACCCGTTGCGGCTTTCGAACCAGCGTGTGCCGTCGCTGGCGGTGATGCGCAGGCCCAGGTCGGCCTGGTGACCCAGTTCGGCCCTTAAGGCGGGCAGGCGGGCGCGCAGGTCTTCGGGGCGGGTGACCCCGGCCAGTTGAGCGCGCAGCAAGGACAGCCGGGATTCCAGCAGTTGTTGGTCCAGCTCGATGAAGTGCTGCTCACTGGCGTGGTTGAACAGCAGGCCGGCCCCCAGCGACACGGCGGCTGTGCAGGCGGCGAACAGCAGCGCCAGGCGGTTGACCAGCGATACCTTGCCCATCACGGTGTCCGCTCTTCAAGCACGTAGCCCATGCCGCGCACGGTGTGGATCAGCTTGTTGCCATGGGCGTCGTCGATTTTCAGGCGCAGCCGGCGGATCGCCACTTCGATCACATTGGTGTCGCTGTCGAAGTTCATGTCCCACACCTGCGAGGCGATCAGTGATTTGGGCAGCACTTCGCCCTGGCGGCGCAGCAGCAGTTCCAGCAGGCCGAATTCCTTGGCGGTCAGGTCGATGCGCTGGCCGGCCCGTTCGGCGCGGCGGCGGATTAGGTCCAAGCGCAAGTCGCCAAGGCCCAGTGAGGTTTCGCTGGCCGGGCTGGCTCCCCGGCGCAGCAGGCTGCGCACCCGGGCCAGCAATTCGGAGAATGCGAACGGCTTCACCAGGTAGTCATCGGCACCCAGTTCCAGCCCCCGCACCCGGTCTGCCACCGCGTCACGGGCGGTCAGGAACAACACCGGGGTGCCCAGGCCTGCCTGACGCACGGCCTGAAGGATCTGCCAGCCGTCCCGCCCTGGCAGCATCACATCGAGAATCAACAGGTCGTGGCCGCCGGTGAGGGCCAGGAACTGGCCGGTTTCGCCGTCGGTGGCCAGCTCGGTGGCGAAGCCGGCTTCGTTTAGGCCCTGGCTCAGGTACTGGCCGGTGCGGGCCTGGTCTTCGACGATCAGCAGTTTCATTGCGGGCTTGGGCTCCGGCGTTGCGGGGTATCAAATGATACGTGACCCGGCATGCTCCTAGCCAAACTGACAAAGTTGTAATGTTGCGGTCAGCTTGCTGGCAGTCGCCGCAGTTTAGGGTTTGCGATCATCTGATCGTTGAGTTGTGGAGACGCCATGTACCGCCTGTTGATCGCATCCGCCCTTGCATTGGCCAGCCTGCCTGCGCTTGCAGAGCCTGCGCAACGCTTCCCCTTCGGTGAGCCTGCGCCGGCTGCGAAAGCAACCCGCACCGTCGAGGTGCTGCTCAAGGACATTGCCTTCGAGCCCAAGAGCCTGCAGGTAAAAGCAGGCGAAACCGTGCGCTTCGTGCTGGTGAACGAGGGCCAGCTGCCCCATGAGTTCAACCTGGGCACCAAGGCCATGCACGAGGAACACCAGAAGGAGATGGTGGCCATGCAGGGCAAGCTGTACAGCGCCGCTGGCGGGCATCAGGGCATGGATCACGGGCAGATGGCGGGCCATGCGCAAGGCGCAGAGCAGGCGGGCGGGCATGCCCACGGTGGTGGCAACACCGTGCTGGTGATGCCCGGCCAGCGCGCCGAGCTCACCTGGACCTTCCGCACCTCGGCGCCCATCGAGTTCGCCTGCAATGTACCGGGGCACTACCAGGCCGGCATGGTCGGCCCGTTGACCATCGAGTGACGGGCGCTGCAAGGCGGGGCGCAAAACCGGTAGACTAGGGGCAATTTCGAACTTGCAGGTCAGTTTCCATGCACCCCGCCGCCGAACATTCACCGCTGGGCAAATCCAGCGAGTACATCGCCACTTATTCGCCGCAGTTGCTGTTCCCGATCCCGCGCACCGCCAAGTGGGCGGAACTGGGCGTCACTGCCCAGACCTTGCCATGGCAGGGCGTGGATTACTGGAACTGTTTCGAGCTGTCCTGGCTATTGCCATCGGGCAAGCCCGTGGTGGCAATCGGTGAGTTTGCGATCCCTGCCGACTCGCCGAACATCATTGAATCCAAGTCGTTCAAACTCTATCTCAACTCGCTGAACCAGACCGTGTTCGCGTCGTTCGAGCAGTTGCAGGCGTGCCTGGAAAACGACTTGTCAGCCGCCGCCGGCAAGGCGGTAGCGGTCAGGGTTCGCACCCTGGCCGAGGTCGAGGCGCAGGGCGTGGTGGCGTTGCCAGGGCTGTGTGTGGATGCGCTGGACGTTGCTATCAGCAACTACGAACAGCCTCAGCCTGAACTGCTGCGCTGTGAGACCGAGCGCGTGGTCGAAGAAACCCTGCACAGCCACTTGCTGAAGTCCAACTGCCCGGTGACCGGTCAGCCCGACTGGGGGAGCGTCGTGGTGGAGTACAAGGGCAGGGCGCTGGACCATGCCAGCCTGCTGACTTACCTCATCAGCTTCCGTCAACATGCCGATTTCCACGAACAGTGCGTGGAACGCATTTATCTGGACCTGAAAAACCTGCTGCAGCCGGAGCATTTGACCGTGTACGCACGTTACGTGCGCCGTGGCGGGCTGGACATCAACCCCTACCGCAGCACAACCACCATCACCCCAGCCAACGGCCGCCTGGTGCGCCAGTAGCCTCGCCCGGAGTCAGGGGCGAGCGCGGGTTGCGACCGGGGGCCAAGGCCCCCGGGTAACCTCAGATACCCATGCTGTGCAACGAGTTGGCAATACTGCGCAGCGTGGCCGTAAGGTCAGGGTGCTCCGCCTCGAACCGTTCGATGGCCAGGTTCACACCATCGACCACATTGTTGTCAGCGGTGGCTTCCTCAAGTTTCAGCTGCGCCTCGATCTGGCGCGCTTCTTCGTGCAGCGCGGCCAGCTCTTCATCCGAGAGCGGAACGTTGCGGTCCAGTTGCTCGCGCAGGGTGTTCAGACGCTCTTGCAGTTCGCGGGCAGGCATTGGCTTTTCTCCATCAATGGCTTGGCAAGCCATGGACCTCAGCGAAGCGGCAAAGGTTCTGGCCTGTGTAAAGCGTAATCCACCTGCAGCGGCTTTGCATGACCCGCGTCAAGGGTGCTGTATCAGGGTTTTTCACCCTTGCTCCGGCGCTGGGCGATATGCGCCAGGCAGTTGTCCAGGGCTTCCAGGTGGTCGATCACCGAATGCACCCCCAGGCTGAACAGTTCCAGGGTCGCTTTGCCGCGCGCCGCACCCTGCTGCTGCGCAGTCATGCCCTGCCACTCACGGGCGCTGCGCTCGCAGTGCGGGCTGCAGGCGGCCAGGCCAACCGTCCATAGCCCTGCATTGAGGCCGGCTTGCAACAGCCCAGGTTCGCCGCTGACCAGTACGCAGCCGTCCAGGCGCTGGCTGCCCAGCGCCATCAGTGCCTGCCAGCAACCGTTGGGGGCAGGCCAGCGGGCGCCTTGCTCCCGGTGCCCAGGCAACCAGCCTGGCAGCACATTGGCAAAGGGCTGGCTGGGCTGGCCTGTGAGGTCATCCAGCCAGATGCAGGGCACCTGGCGTTCGCGCAGGTGGGCGAGGGTGGCCAGGGCGCCGGGGGCCGGCGACGGGCCGGTTTCGGCGCTTTGTACCAGGCAGCCGCGCAAGCCGAACAGTACCGCTGTGAAGGCCGGTTCAGCATCCATGGCAACGTCCTCGCAAATAGCCGGCAGATTATTGAAAAAATGTTGCCGTGCTGTGACAGCACGTCTTGAGCAACACTTGGTCACAATAATTCCATATACACTTGCAAAGCTGTTTATCGGCACGCAAGTCTCTATACTGCCGCCTTACAGCAGCGCGACCGGTTGCGCTTGCGGCCGAAAACCCGATGGAGAAACACTATGCGTAGGATCGGTGCCAGTGTGATCGAACGAGTCACCCAGGCCTGTGTCTGTGCCGGCATGTTGCTGGCACCCGTGGCAGCCCCCCAGGCCGCCACCGAGGAAGATCCCTGGGAAGCGGTCAACCGCCCGATCTTCCGTTTCAACGATACCCTCGACACCTACGCGCTCAAGCCGTTGGCCAAGGGCTACCAGTTTGTCACGCCGCAATTTCTTGAAGACGGCATCCACAACATCTTCCGCAACCTGGGGGATGTCACCAACCTGGCCAACAACGTGCTGCAACTGAAGCCGCATGCGGCGGGCGTGGATACTGCGCGAATCATTGTCAACACCACCTTCGGGCTGGGCGGCTTCTTCGACGTGGGTACCAAGATGGGCCTGCAGCGCAGTGATGAAGACTTCGGCCAGACCTTGGGCTACTGGGGTGTGCCAAGTGGCCCGTACGTGGTAATCCCGCTACTGGGCCCGAGCACTGTGCGTGACGGCGTGGCCAAGTACCCGGACACCTTCACCAGGCCCTACCGCTATATCGACCATGTGCCCACGCGCAACTCCATCTTCGCCCTCGACGTGGTGGATACTCGCGCCAGCCTGCTGTCTGCCGAGAAGCTGATTCAGGGTGACAAGTACATCTTCATCCGCAACGCCTACCTGCAGAACCGCGAGTTCAAGGTGCGCGACGGCGAGGTCGAAGACGACTTCTGATGGAGAGGGGGCCGCACTGCGGCCCCTTGGGTCAATGCATGGCCAGAATGCGCAGCCCAAAGGTGTGTTGCCCGTCTGGCTGGCCCGCAATCCACACCACTTCCGTGCTGGCACGCAGGCCTTTGAGTGACGGGTGGTCGGAGTCGATGCGCACTTCCAGCTGATCACCCACCTGAAAGCTTTGTGGCGCCTGCACCTGCATGCCACTGCTGGACAGGTCCAGGCACACGGCGGCAATGACCTGGCCCTCGTGCAGCAGGGTCACCTCGGTATCGATGCGCATGCGTATGAAATCGCGTTTTTCGCTGTGGCTTATGGACGTGTTAGACATGCTGCATCCTTCCGTTAGGGTTGCACTGGTCGGCTTTCTTATAACTCCCGGTGATTTGCCCTGTAAAGAGCGCCCTGGCTGACCGTTACACGCTTGAAACGCCTGGCGGATGGGAGTACCGTCTGCGCCTTACAAGGTCGCTCTGACAGTTGCCGGGCAGGTGTTCTTGGCCTACAACTCAGGTAGAGTGTGAACAAATAGAACTCCCGTAGCTGGCCGTCTGCCTTGCCGACACCGCTGCACCAACCCAAATCGGCGCCGTTCGCCCACATGCAGAAAACCAGTGCAACGCTGCTGATCATCGATGACGACGACGTGGTCCGTGCAAGCCTCGCCGCCTACCTTGAAGACAGTGGCTTCAGCGTTCTCCAGGCTGGCAACGGCCAGCAGGGGCTCCAGGTCTTCGAAGAACACCAGCCTGATCTTGTGATCTGCGACCTGCGCATGCCGCAGATGGGCGGGCTCGAACTGATCCGCCAGATCAGTGCACGCGCGCCGCAGTTGCCGGTGATCGTTGTGTCGGGTGCAGGGGTTATGACCGATGCAGTCGAGGCCTTGCGCCTGGGTGCTGCCGATTACCTCATCAAGCCCTTGGAAGACTTGGCGGTACTTGAGCTGTCGGTACGGCGCGCGCTCGACAGGGCGCACCTGGTGCTTGAAAACCAGCGCTACCGTGGCAAGCTCGAAGCCGCCAACCGCGAACTGGAAGCCAGCCTGCACCTGTTGCAGGAAGACCAGACCGCCGGGCGCCAGGTGCAGATGAACATGCTGCCTGAAAGCCCTTGGGTAGCGGGCGACTTCGCTTTCGAGCACCAGATCATTCCATCGCTGTACTTGTCTGGCGATTTCGCCGACTACTTCCGCGTGGATGAGCGCCGCATCGCGTTCTATCTCGCCGATGTGTCTGGCCATGGTGCATCGTCGGCGTTCGTCACGGTGCTGCTCAAGTTCATGACCACGCGTTTGTTGTTCGAATTCAAGCGTGGCGGCAAGATGCCCGACTTCAAACCGTCGGAAGTGCTCAGCCATATCAACCGTGGGTTGATCAACTGCAAGCTCGGCAAGCACGTGACGATGGTGGGGGGTGTGATCGACGAGGACACCGGCCTGCTGACCTACGCCGTTGGCGGGCACCTGCCCATGCCGGTGTTGCACACCCCGGAGCACACCCGCTACCTCGAAGGCCGTGGCTTACCGGTGGGGCTGTTCGACGAAGCGAGCTATCAGGACCAGGTGATCGAATTGCCACCGCGGTTCAGCCTCAGCCTGATGTCCGACGGTATTCTGGACCTTTTGCCGGGTGCCACGCTCAAAGATAAAGAAGCCGCCCTGCCGGAGATCGTCAGGGCAGCAGGTGGTAGCCTGGATGGGCTGCGTCAACGTTTTGGATTGGCTACGCTTGGGGAGATGCCGGATGATATCGCCCTATTGGTGTTGAGCAGGAACCTTCAATGAGTACCGGTAGAATCCAGTTCGCCGAGCAGAACGGTACCTTCGTACTGAAATTCGTCGGTGAAGTGCGCCTGACCTTGTGTTCTGCGCTGGATGCAACGATCGAGAAGATTTTCACCGCGCTGAACTTCTCGACCATTGTCATCGACCTCACCGAAACCGAGAGCATCGACAGCACCACCCTGGGCCTGCTGGCCAAGCTGTCGATCCTGTCACGCCAGAAAGTGGGCTTGTTGCCGACCGTGGTAACCACCAACCCGGACATTTCCCGGCTGCTGCAGTCGATGGGCTTCGACCAGGTGTTCAACATCGTCGACCGCCCGATACCCTGCCCGGAATGCCTTGCCGACTTGCCTTCGCAGGACCAGAACGAAGAAGTGGTGCGCTCCAAGGTGCTGGAGGCGCACAAAATCCTCATGGGCCTGAACGACTCGAACCGTGAAGCCTTCCATGACCTTGTGAGTGCGCTGGAGCGCAGCTGATCGTTTACCGGCGCTCAAATTCGGTAGCCTCGCCACCGCCCGCATCAAGCTGATAAACCCGCGCCGGGCGCCCGTGCTCGTTAAAGAATACCTGCCCCAAACCTGCCCCGTTCCAGAGCCTTTCGCCGGCCTGGCTGCGGTTGGGTGTGCGTGGCTCAACCTGCATTTCACGGCGCGACGTGAACCAGTTCAGCGGCGACCTTGGCGCGTAGAGCCACCGGTTGAGGCGGTCGAGCACATCTAGCAGGCGCCTGGGGAATTCGTTCTTGATCCCGCTGCTGGTGACCTGCCACAGGTGTGGGCTGTGCTGCCGGTCGCGGATCAACACTTCGTAGACGAATGAGTAGTGCACATCCCCTGACAGCACCACGTAATGCCCAGGTGTGCGCGAGTGGCGGAATATGTTCAGGATGACCTGTGCGGCTTCGCGGTGGGCCATCCAGTTCTCGGCGTCCACCAGCAGGGGATAACCCAGGGTACTGAATACTTTTTGCACGGTCTCGATCAATTTCACGCCAAAGATAGGCGCTGGCGATACGACCACCGCAGAGGGGTGGTCCAGCAATGCCTGCTGCAGTTCGCTCAGGGCCTCCCAGTCCATCAGGCCGGAGGGCCTGGCCGGGTTACCTTCACTGCGCCAGCGGCGGGTGCGGGTGTCGAGCACCAGCAACGGCGGATGGGTGGGCAGGTTGAATTGCCAGCCCTGGAAGCGCAACAGTTCGCCGATCAGCGCATCCTGGTTGTGCGCGTTCATTGATTGGCAGCGTTTGATCAAGGGTCCGCACCCGTCCGGGTCGTTACCCCAGCCTTGGCACACCAGGTATCCCATCAACGCATTGCCGATGATGCGCCGCGAAAGTGGGTGGCCGTAGGCGGTGTGCTCCCACTGCGCCGAGAGGTTCCAGTCGTCGGTGATGTCGTGGTCGTCAAAAATCATCAGGCTGGGCAGGTGAGCCATTGCCCGGGCGACTTGCCCCAGGCGTTCGGCGAACCTCTGCACCAGCGGTAATTCGCGCTGGTAGCGCGTGCGGCATGCAGGGTCGAGGCTCTCGGGCATGTCCAGGTGCACCAGTTGCCAAGGCACGGGCGACCATACCAACAGGTACATGGCCATGACTTCGGCGAAGGTGACCAGGTGGTTGTCGGCGTTGCTGGACGAGAAGATCGGCTTGCGCTTGCCACCGAAAAACCGTGCCCGCAGGTTTTCGTTACGGGCTTGTGCGGGTAGCAGATGGGCGCGGTGGTAGTAGCTGGCTGGGTGGCGGTACAAGGCCTGGCTGTCCGCCACCACTGCGCCATCGAGCTGCTCATCGTGCAACCCCAGCCGTTCGATCAGGGTATGAATGGCTCGCAGCATGGGGCCTGCCACATCGTCGGCGTATACCTGGTCCCCTGTCATCATCAGCACTGCCGGGCGATCTTGGGGATGTGTGCACTGCTCAAGCAACCGATCAGCGCACAGCAGGCCGTCAGCCGCGGGGTGGTGCGGTTTGCGGCAGGAGCCATGCAGCAGGTGATCAAGCCGCCCGCGCAGCACCAGGTTGGGGTGCTGCTGGCCGGGGTAAAGCAGGTGCGGTGCCCAGCTTGCAATACCCTGCCCATTGATCAGCACGTCATAGTCCAGCCACTGGTCGCAGGGCAGCGGCTGCTCGAAGCGAACTTTCAGCAGGTGGATGAACGCCTGCTGCCCCACCGCAACCACCTGGCATTCCACCTTGCTTTCGGTCGAAGGGAACACGACGTCGGGCTGTAGCGGTTGTGTGGCTGCCAGCCAGATAGCCAGGCGCTGAGGCTCCAGCCGGCGAAGTATCGGGCCGGCGAGGACAAGGGGTAGTACAGGAGGCGTGGTCATGTGAGCGAGGGCCGGCCGCACGGGCCTAGTCAGGATTGCAGGGGCAGAAGCAAAACGGGCGGGAAATGCTGAACATTTCCCGCCCGTTAGGCAAACGCGAACTGTGTCAGGCCTTTTCTGCCATCACCTTCTCGAGCTTTTCCTGATCGCGGGCGAATTGGCGAATGCCTTCGGCGAGCTTCTCTGTCGCCATGGCGTCTTCGTTCATGGCCCAACGGAACTGGCTTTCGTTGAGTGCTTGCTTTGGCTCACCGGCATTGCCGGGTTTTAGCACCTGCGGCAGGTCGCCCTGATCGTCGCTGAGTTGCTGCAACAGTTCAGGGCTGATGGTGAGGCGGTCGCAGCCCGCCAGGTGTTCGATCTGGCCAACGTTGCGGAAGCTGGCACCCATCACCACGGTGTCGTAGCCATTGGCCTTGTAGTAGTTGTAGATGCGCGTAACCGACTGCACGCCCGGGTCTTCTGCGCCGGTGTATTCCTTGCCGGTACTTTTCTTGTACCAGTCGTAGATGCGGCCTACGAAGGGTGAAATAAGGAACACGCCCGCATCGGCGCAGGCTTGGGCCTGGGCGAAGGAGAACAGTAGGGTGAGGTTGGTCTGGATGCCTTCCTGCTCGAGCTTCTCAGCGGCGCGGATGCCTTCCCAGGTAGACGCCAGCTTGATCAGCACGCGCTCACGGCCAACACCGGCTTTGTCGTACAGGCCGATCAGCGTGCGGGCCTTTGCCAGCAGTGCAGGCTCATCGAACGACAGCCGCGCATCGACCTCGGTGGAAATCCGCCCCGGGATCGCCTTGAGAATGCCGGAGCCCACCGCCACCGCGAACGCATCGCAGGCCAGGTCCACGTCACCCTTGGCTTCGGCCTTGACCTGCTTGAGCAAGTCGGCATAAGCCGGGATGGCCGCTGCCTTGAGCAGCAGCGACGGGTTGGTGGTGGCATCGACCGGTTTCAGACGGGTAATGGCGTCCAGGTCCCCGGTGTCGGCGACCACGGTGGTGAACTGCTTGAGTTGTTCCAGCTTGGAGGTCATGGGCGTGCTCTGTCCTGTGCAATGACTCGACATTACCCCAGCCCCGAGGGTCGCTCAAGGGCAAGGCTTTACGAGAGGTGACTGTTCGAGTGTGCGCTGGGGGCCAGGTTCCCGCGTGGGTGGGGCGCAGCGCGAAGGCGCAGGCATTTGACCCCGGACGGCAGACTGCTGTTTAGAACGTCTCGGCATAAACAAGCTGGAATCGCTTGCCCGCCCCATACCCCATTCAGCGTAGGAGCGAGCAAAGCTCGCGATGCGCCGCGCGGGCGGCGCTCGATCTC